>JAOAPW010000207.1 GCA_025463105.1 Candidatus Acidiferrum typicum
CCAACTCGCGAACGTTGCCGGGCCAATCATATTGCATCAGCAGTTTCATCGCCGCGGACGTGAATTTCACGTTTTCGCCTTCCGCCTGGCGATCCAGAAAACATTGCACCAGCATGGGAATGTCCGAACGGCGTTCGCGCAACGGAGGAATATGAATGGAAACAACATTCAGGCGGAAGAATAGATCTTTGCGGAAAGAGCCCTCGCGAAACGCGGCCTCCAGATTGCGATTCGTAGCGGCGACAACACGGACTTCGATGCTTATATTTTCATTGCTGCCGACGGGCCGCACTTCCCTCTCTTGCAGAACACGCAGCAATTTAGCTTGCAATTCAAGCGGCAATTCCCCGATTTCATCCAGAAAAATCGTGCCGCCGTCAGCCGCCTGAAAAAGCCCCATCTTCGACTTCGCGGCTCCGGTGAAGGCGCCTTTCGCGTAACCGAACAGGTCGCTTTCCATCAGTGTCGGCACCAGCGCTCCGCAATCGACGGCCACAAACGGCCGCTGCGCAAACGCGCCCCTATAATGAATTGCGCGCGCAACCAGTTCCTTCCCTGTTCCACTTTCTCCGCAAATCAAAACAGGAGTCCACGTATCCTTCAGCCGGCCGATCATCCGCAATACTTCGCGGATATTCGCTGAATCACCGATGATTCCATCGAGCTGCTGGTCGGTTTCGACCCGTTCCCGCAGAACTTTGTTCTCCTGCACCAGGCGGATTTTTTCCTCCATCCGCCGCAGCAGCATCCGGAGTTCTTCCACTCGGAACGGCTTCTGAATGTAATCGTAGGCGCCGGATTTCATCGCTTCCACGGCCGACTCGATGGAGCCATGCCCCGTCATAATGACGACTTCAGTTGTGGGAAGCCGGGATTTGATCTGGCGAAGCAGTTCCGCACCGGAAAGATTAGGCAATCGGAGATCCGCGATGACAATGTCAGGCACTGCGGCGGGAATCTGCGCCAAAACGGCTTCGGCGCTCTCCGCCTCTGAACAGAGATAACCAAGACCGCCGCCCACAGTCATGCAAAGCCGGCGAATACTCTGCTCATCATCCACAACGAGAAGTCGAATTCGTGCGTCTTCCTTTGTCATTAGCGAACTCCCAAGAAAAACCTCTTCAAACCGGCGGCAGTCTCACTTCTGCCGGTGTCCGTACAGCCCGCCGGTTTCACGTACCCATTTCTGCCGAAGTGGCTTGCTTCCGCAGCGCCGCGGCCGGCAGCCGGATCATGAAGGTGCACCCTTCTCCGCCGGCGTTGTTCTGGCAGAGAATCTCACCCATATGCGCGTTGACGATTCCGTAGCAGATACTCAGCCCCAGGCCAGTTCCCTTTCCTACGGGCTTCGTGGTGAAAAACGGCTCGAAAATGCGGTCTGGATTTGAAATCCCGGGACCATTATCACGAAAATAAATTTCGACGTACTCAGAGCGCGCTATCGTCTCGACTTCAATCCTGCCGGGCCGCGAAATCGTTTCGATAGCATCAAAAGAATTGTTGAGCAGATTCAGAAACACTTGTTGAAGCTGGTGCGGGTCCGCGACAATAACCGGAAGATTTTCCGCGAGGCGATCCACGATTTCCACATCGCGATTCGCCAGTCCGTACGACCGCAGCGTTAACGTTTGGCGGATAATCAGATTTACTTCCACGGGTTCGCGCTGCGGGGGCACTTCTCTTGCAAACCGCAACATATTCTGGACAATCACCCTGGTACGCTCGGCCTCCTGAAGTATTACGCCCAGTTGCTCGCGGGCGAATTCCGGAAGTTCCGGACTTTCCAGGAGCAAATCGGTGAAGCCGATGATTCCCGATAACGGATTGTTGACTTCATGAGCCACGCCGGACACCAGTTGCCCGAGCGCTGCCATTTTCTCGGTATGCGCCAGCTTGGCCTGAAGCAGTGCGGCCTCAGTGACATCCGTCATCACGACCACAACGCTGTTCGCATCGCCACGCTCTTCACGCATCGAGTTGAGGTGCACGACGAATCGCGCCACACTCCCGTTTCTTCGTAACAAAGGTAATTCAAGCGTGCGGACCGCGCCGGAATCCAGAACATTCTTTAAAGCTTCCTGAAAAACGGGCCGGTGCGACGTGTGAATCAAGCGCTTGAGTGGCAGACCAAGAAGTGCGGACGCCGAATACCCAATCTCCGTTGCCCGATGGTTTACATAGGCGATTTGTCCGGACGCATCCAGCACAAGAATAATATTTTGCGTATGATTCAGGATGCTCTGGTTGAAATCACGCTCGCGCCGCAGCGCCGCTCGGGAAACTTTCTGGTCGGTAACGTCGAGAATCAGTCCGCGATACTGAACCAGCGATCCCCTGGGTTCGCGAACTGCCGTGACGTGAAGAAGCGCTTCGAGAAAATTCCCATCCTTCTTTCGCAACGTCGCCTCATGGTTGCGGAGGGAATCCACTTCCGACAATTCCTCGAGCAAAAGACCGCGTTGAGACGCTTGTGGAACGAGTTCCTCAAACAAATTCGTCCGCAGAAGCTCCTGGTGACTTCCATATCCCAGCATTCGCGCCAATGCCGGATTCGCTTCGATCATCTTTCCATTCGGGCTGCAGAAAAACGCCCCCTCTTGAATGCTGTCAAACAGGTCGCGGTAGCGCCGCTCGGCCTCTAATCGCTCACGTATGTTAACGAGGACGTGAATCGTCTGCGCATCCGCATCCAGCTCTTGCGTCAACCGGGTCGTGGAAACCAGATAGCTGCAGTCTTCAAAAACTTCGATTGGCCCTTCGAAGACGTCCTGCTGGTCCGAGCAAAGGGGACAAGTTCCGGCGTTCCCGCGACGGTTGATTCCTAAAACTTCCCCAATCGGGCGCCCTATGAGCCTGGATGGATGAATTCCAACTCGCTTGGCGAGCGACTGGTTGATGCGGACGATATTGCCCATCGCGTCATGGACTACGAGCGCGTCAGGTATGGCATCGATTACCCGGACCCACTGCTGCCTCGACCGGTAAACCTGATCGAAGAGATGGGCGTTGTCGAGCAAGCCGGCAAAAAATGTGCCCAATAGAGTCAACCGATTGAGCAGTTGTTCACCTATTCGGTGATTCTGTTCCGTCCAAATCATCAAAGCCGCGCCTCGCGACTCGCCGTGACTCACAAACGGAATAGCCGCCGCGGAATATTCGCTATCGCTCTGTAGGCAAAGAGCTTCAGTCGAACTTGAGTGCCGGGAAATCGCCTTCCCGGTCGTTTTCGCCAACTCCAACCAATTGGCTGCAGCTGCGGGAAGCGCTTCCCCAGGCTTTCCCCACGGCGGGCACCCCGTGACTTCCCCGACGATCCACCCGGCCTGACTGGAAAATATAGAACAACAGACGCCGCTTGCACCGAAATGGTCCCTGGCAGCCTGGCAGAAGAGTTTGAACAGGCCGCTCTGATTCAGTCCGTGAGACTCGATTGCCAGGTGGACGAGGAGCGTCTCAAACGCTGGGCTTGCTGATTCGACTGGTCCGGTAGCGAGGAGTGTGGCACACATGCATGTTCGAATGAGTGGTGCGACGCGTCTCAATTCCTATCTTGGTACTGTTTCAAAGTAGGACTTAGTCTTGCGACTGTCAATGAACCATAGGGACTAAGATGGTGAATCAATCACTCCTATCTCACGACAGAATCGCAATCTGAGACACAAATCTCTGCCACCTCTAGTTTTGAGACTGTCTAGTAACTAGGGGGTAACTCCCCCCAAGGGATACCAGGCACCTAAGTCTCTTATTATCTGCTGTCTGTATCCGCGAGCGTAGGACTCCGCACGATTCATTCAGCGGCCGCGGCACTGGTACGGATCGTGCAATAGCTCTCTGAGGATATGGTGTCAACTCATCTCGAGGGAGACTTATGTTTCGCAAATATGGGGTTAAGTTCTTTGTTGCCGCAATGGTTTTGTCTTCCGCCGGCCTTCTTTATACCGCGTACCCGATTCACGCGCAGGACAACGCTTCTGGAGAGGTTAAGGACCACGGCGGACGAAAGATTAAAACTTCGGTCAAGCCGGACTATCCACAGATAGCCCGCCAAATGCGCGTGACGGGAACCGTCCGCCTCGAAGCCACAGTGGCAGCGGACGGCAAGGTCCGCGATACCAAGGTTGTTGGCGGAAGCCCCCTCCTGGTTCAGGAGGCTGTTACTGCCGTGAAAAAATGGAAATATGAAGAGGCTTCAAAAGAGAGTGTGGAGAACGTCGAGGTTGTTTTCCAGTGATTTTCCGGGCCAATTGTGCTCGCGTTAGTGGCGTTTGAAGAATTGAGAGGCGACTGGATATGACCATCAGCAGGAAGCTCTACGTCGGATTTGGTTCCATTCTAGGGATTCTGGTGCTGCTGTCCTTGGTCAGCTTTACCACCAGTCAACGCGAGCATAGCGCCAGAAATACGGCCGGAACCTCGCTTCAGAGCATTCAAATCATCGAAAAGATACGCTACCAGGTTATGGAGAACGGCCTGGACTTGCGCAATTACCTGCTGAGCGGCGATCCACGCGAGGAAGCGACCGAATCAAATGGCATAAGGACCTTGGCTAATCTACTCCGCGACGCCCAGAACAAAACCAGCGACGACCGGCTAAGGGAAGCCTATTCCGCCATTGAATCGAATCAACAGAGTTGGGAAGAGGATTTCTCCAAGCCTCTGATCGCCAAGCGGCACCAGGTTGATGCCGGGCAGACTACTGTTTCGGACCTCCAAATCGTCTACCTGCAGCGTTCTACAAACAACTGGGTGGAGAAGAGCGTAAAGGAAATGGACGACGCCGAACGCGGCATTCAAAAAGCGCTCGAAGAATCGAATGCGTCCGCCAATAGTGCCGCGAATTACAGCACGTTGGCCCTCACGTTGGGCACAATTATCGGCCTACTTTTGGGAATGATCGTCGCCTATCGGACTTCCCTTTCCATTACTCAACCGCTCGCGGCATTGATTGGCATCACTCGTGAGATCGCCGAGACCGGAGACCTGGACCAAAAAATAGAAATTCATAGAGACGACGAGATCGGTTCCCTGGCGGACCATTACCGCAACATGATGCTGCACTTGAAGGAAATGGCCAGCGTGTCATCGGCAATTGCCGAAGGGCGCTTGAACGTCACCGTCCGGCCGCGATCATCTCGCGACACCATGGCGAATGCTTTTCTACAAATGATTCGCGGACTTCGAGACCTGGCCACGAAAGTAAGGGATAGCGCTACCGGCGTCGCGTCGGGGTCCAGCCAGATGGCCGCTGCCTCCACCGAAGCGGCAAAGGTCAGCGTGGAAGCGGCTTCGGCGATCGACGAAGTCACCAGCACGATGCACGAGATGAGCATCAACGTGCAGAACGTCGTCAAGAGCACACAGATGCAGACTTCAAGCGTGGCCGAGACGTCGGCTTCCATCGATGAGATGGTGACGTCCATTCAAAGGGTCGCCGACACCGCGAAGACTCTTCTGGAGATCAGCCAGCGTTCTCGCGAAGAAGTCCACACGGGAATTGAGACCATGGAAAAAGCTACCACTGGACTCACGCGCACCAGTTCGGCCATTCGATCCTCGTCGGAAATTATTGATGTTCTGGGACGGCGCGCGGATGAAATCGGCAAGATCATCGAAGTCATCGACGACCTGGCCGAACAAACTAACCTGCTGGCTCTAAACGCCGCAATCGAAGCTGCCCGGGCCGGCGAGCACGGCCTTGGATTTGCTGTCGTCGCCGAAGAAGTGCGAAAGCTCGCCGAGAAATCGACTCAATCCACAAAAGAAATCTCCGATTTAATTGAGGGCATTCAGAAGGAAGCGCGCGAAGCCGTCGAAAACATGGAAAAGAGCACGGCGATGGTCCAGCAGGGCCTTGAACTCGGCGGCGACTTGAACGCTGCTCTGAAGAAGATCTCCGCTGTTGTTTCCGAGGTCTACAACTACGCCCAGCAGATCGGTGGCGCAACCAACGAACAGTCAGCAGGCTCTTCTCAAATCGCAAAGGCCACCTCCAGACTTACCGAGATCACCCAGGAAATCAACTCCACCATCGAGGAGCAGGCGTCTGGCGCTCAGTCAGTGGTCCGCGCCATGGAAAAGATGCGCGAGGTCGTCCAGCAAGCCACATCAAGCTCTTCGCAACTTGCGGCCATGGCCGAGCATTCGTCCAAACTTTCCCGCAGGCTGATTGAGGCCGCCGATTTGTTCGTTCTCGACGATCAGGAAAAAACCGGCCCTCGACGGCATTCGTCCGGGCAGGAACGCGAATCCTTGGATCAATTGCGTCCTGAATTGGCGCGGGTCTAACCCTTGAGCCGCGCCATAGATAAGCATCTGCAGATTGTCGGCCTGCGAATTGGCCGTGAGACTCTGGGACTTCCCATTTCCCTGGTGCGGGAAATTGTTCGCGTTCCTGAAATCACGCCTGTCCCGAACGCGCCTCCTCACATCGAAGGCGTCATCAATCTGCGTGGAAAAATCATCGCTGTCATCGACCTGGGAAAAAGATTCGGTGAAGCCGCTATCGAGCGCAACTCGAAAAGCAGAATTGTTGTCGTCGAAATGGAAGAGCGGCTGGTGGGCCTCCTGGTGAATTCCGCGTCGGAAGTTTTGAGGATCGCTCCTTCAGAGATAGAGGCTCCCCAGAACGTCTTCCCGGACGAAGATATGAATTATGTGACCGGCGTCGGCAAGTTGAAGGATCGTTTGATAATTCTTCTCGATCTGAGCCGGATTTTGCAACGCGCCGAACTGCAGCGGCTGAACCAGGTCGCGGAGCTTGCCGGCGAGATGATAGAAGCCGGGGCGTCCCGGAAGCGCTAGTCTCGATTGGCGTTCCAAGAACCGGAGAGCCATGTCCACAACAACACTACTCACGCCCATACCCCTGACTGACGCAGAGTTGAAGCTATTGCAGACTCTCGTCTACCAGGAGTGCGGCATGTTTTTTGATGAGCGCCGAATTCACTTCCTGCGTGACCGCGTGCAGCGGCGTCTGAAAGCGTGCCAAATAGATTCCTTTTACGGGTATTACCGCCTTCTGACGAGCCGTGAGGGAAAAAGTGAACTGATTGCGTTGCTCGAAAACCTGACGGTGAATGAAACAAGTTTCTTTCGGGCCAAGCCGCAGCTCGAATTGTTCCAGAAAACAATCCTTGAGGAGATCCTGCAACGCAAGCAGGCTCGCCGGGATTGGAGTTTGCGTGTCTGGAGCGCGGGATGCTCGACCGGCCAGGAACCTTACAGCCTGGCAATGCTTATTTGCGATGCGCTCGCTTACTACTATCTGCGAAATCCGCTCCCGATCGAGATGCCTTCGCCCAAGCCCATGGTGCCGCCGCCCTGGAAGGTCGAAGTCCTCGCCAGTGACATGAGTTACTCCGGGCTCGTTACCGCGCAACAGGGTTTGTACAACGAGGCGCACATGGAACCCGTGGACTACACCTGCCGCCTTCGCTATTTCGACCGGCTCGCCGAGAAATATGTCGTGAAACCAGCGTTGAAGAGTCTCGTTCAATTCGATTTTCACAACCTGAAAGCTGATTTCCTGCCCCGCCGCAACGACATCATTTTCTGCCGGAACGTCATGATCTATTTCGATGAGCCCGAGCAAAAACGGCTGATCGAAAAGTTTTATCATTGCTTGAATCCGGAAGGATATCTTTTTGTCGGTCATGCCGAAAGTCTATTCGGATTAAGCAATAAGTTCCGCATGGTCCACTTAAACAATGCGACCACCTATCAACGCATCGAGGTGGCCGGTTGAACTTTTTTTCCGATGAACGCGCCGCCGAACTTCGCGAACTCTTCTTTGAGAGCGCGCAGGATCTGCTGCAGGAGTTGAACGAAGCGGGGATTCTTCTCGAGATCGATTCGAGCAATTCCGATGCCCTGGCTCGCGTGCGTCGCGCCATGCACACCCTCAAGGGCGATTCCGCAGCGTGTGGATTCCGGCAGCTCAGCGAGCTGGCGCACGAACTAGAGGACTTGCTGACGCCCGCCCTGGTGGCCGAGCGCGGCGAGGCTGTCGCCGAGATCGTTCTCTCCGCCGCCGACAGCTTCCACGCGATGCTGGGATCCTACCGGGGCAATTTGCAGCCGCCTGACATCACGGAACTCAAAGCGCACATCCGCAAACTTGTCGGATCTCCGGAATCTAGCTTCACGGCCCAACCGGTGCATTCAAGGCCTGTGTGGACCCCTCAAGAAAAGACTCGTATCGCGGATGCGCTCCGCGCCGACGAAACCGTATACCAAATTACTCTCCACGTTGACCCGTCCACGCAAATGCCGGCGGCGGCATTACAACTGATTCATTCAGCTCTGGAACAATGCGGGACCGTCCTGGCGCAGTCTCCTGCCGGCGGAGCGCC
>JAOAPW010000211.1 GCA_025463105.1 Candidatus Acidiferrum typicum
AGTCGAGGAAAAATAGCGGCTCCGCGCCGAGCGTGAGAATGTCATTGACGCAGTGATTCACCAGGTCGCCGCCAACGCTGGAGTGAATTCCCGTGGCGGTAGCGATTTTCAGTTTTGTGCCCACTCCATCGGCGCTGGAGACCAGCACGGGCTCGCGCCATTTCTTGTCGAGCGCGAAAAGTCCGGCGAACGAGCCGATTCCGCCGATCACTCCGCGCGTGAAAGTGCGCGAGGCCAGGCGCCGGATGCGTTGCTTGGCCTGATCCGCCAAAGAAATGTCTACACCAGACTCAGCGTAGTCCATGAAAATCGAACTCTTTCTGCCGTGGCGAGAGGAGCCGCGCGGCGTGCTCCCGTTGGATTAAAACATTTTGAAGATACGACGCCAGCGCACGATACTTGGATGAATAAAAATGCTCGCGTATGTGAGCATCCGGTCGCGAATGTGTCCCGGATCCCAAGCTTCGCCCGGAGCGTCGATGGACATGTACACCAGCACGGGCGTGCCGATAATATTGGCGCGCGGCACGAAGCCCCAGTAGCGGCTGTCATAGGAATCGTCGCGATTATCGCCCATCATGAAATATTCGTTGGAGGGAACCGTCACCGGACCGTAGTTGTCGACCGGATTAGGTGGTGCGGCCCGATATGATTCCTCGAGTTTCTTTCCATTGATGTAAACGATGCCTTCGCGAATCTCGAGTTCGTCGCCAGGCAGTCCAATCAATCGCTTGATGTAATCGGGGCTCTCGGGCAGCGGCGCGCGAAACACCACGATTTGCTGGCGATGCGGATCGCGCCACAGACGAAGGTGAAACTGCGTCATGGGCACTTCGGCGTCGTAACCGAAGCGGCTCATCAACAGATGGTCGCCCACCAGCAGAGTCCTTTCCATCGAACCGGAAGGAATCACGCGCGCCTGCACGATCGTGCCTGTGATAAACAGGAAAGCGAGAATGACCCACAGCCAGGAGACCACCTCGCGAACGACCGCCTTGCCCAAAGTCGGTTTCGGCGCGACCGGTTTTTGCTCCGAGGGTCTTTGCTCTACGGGTGTTTGGACTTCCACTTCACCGTTCATTTGGCACCGCCTGAATTTCAACTAATGGCGCTTCCTGCCCCGAACCACGAGAGTCGAGTTCGGCCTGCGAACCGTCTACCGGATAAACACCCGTATAGCAGGAGGTGCAGTACGTGCCGCGCGTATCCTCCACGGCGCGACGCAAATTTTCGAGCGAAACGTAGCCCAGCGAATCCGCGCCAAGATAACGCCGGATTTCCTCGACCGTGCGTTGGCGCGGGTCGAATTTGCCCTCAAACGCTTCGAGTTCCGCCTCGTTGAGTCGCGGACGTCGCAATGAGTCGTCGGCCGCAATCAATTCCTCGCGGGTCGGAGTGTCCACGCCGTAATAGCACGGCGAAATTGTCGGCGGACAACTGATGCGCATGTGAACTTCGGTGGCGCCGGCTTCGCGCACCAAATGCACGATCTTGCGGCTGGTAGTGCCGCGCACGATCGAATCGTCCACCAGCACCACGCGTTTTCCCTGGAGCAATCCACGCACGGGATTTAATTTCAACTTCACTCCAAAGTCACGAATGGCCTGCTGCGGTTCAATAAATGTGCGCCCGACATAATGATTGCGGATCAAACCCATGCGGAACGGCACGCCGGACTCCTGCGCGTAGCCTACCGCGGCGGGTACACCCGAGTCGGGTACTGGGACAACTACGTCCGCGTCAACCGGATGTTCTCGCGCGAGCAGGCGGCCCAGCATCTCGCGGCTTTGCTCGACCACGCGGCCGAAAACGAGGCTGTCCGGGCGCGCGAAATAAACATGCTCGAAAATGCAGTGCTGCAGAGGTTTTTCCGTCGCGAATCGCAGCGACTCGATCCCCGTTTTATTGATGCGAAGCATTTCGCCGGGTTCGATGTCGCGCACGTAGGTGGCGCCGAGCAGGTCAAATGCGCAGGTCTCCGACGCGACAATCCAGGCGCCATTGAGTTTTCCCAGAGCAAGCGGCCTGAAACCGCGCGGGTCGCGCAGCGCGTACATTTCATCGCGCGTCAGGACGAGCAGCGAATACGCGCCTTCCACCTGATTGAGTGCGTCGGCGAGCGCGCCGGAAATATTTCGCGCCTGGCTGCGTGCCACCAGGTGCACGATTACTTCGGTGTCGCTGGTGCTCTGAAAGATCGAGCCGCGATGTTCGAGAGTGCGGCGCCATTTCGCGGCGCTCGGTAAATTACCGTTGTGTCCCAGTGCGAGTTTGCCCTTATTGCAATCGATGACGATGGGCTGCGCGTTCATCAGCGAAGTGTCGCCGGCAGTCGAGTAGCGCGTGTGCCCGAGCGCTGCTTCGCCGGGAAGACGCGCGAGCACTTCAGGCTGAAAAATGTCCGCCACCAGGCCCATCGCTTTTTCGAGATAGAGTTCATGTCCATCGCTCGATACGATGCCGGCGGATTCCTGCCCGCGATGCTGCAGCGCGTAAAGGCCCAGATAGGCGAGCTTGGCGGCTTCGGGATGGCCGAAGACTCCGCACACGCCGCAGTGGTCGTGAAAACGGTCGTTTTCGATTTGGATTAAACCGCTCATTCTGCCTTTCGGAAATCGTTGCCGCGCAGGAGGCGTTCCAGTGCTCCCGCCCAGGCGTCGATGAGAGAGGGGGGATCTGCGCTCACGACTGCCCTGTCATTTAGTTCGATGCGAAATTCGCCTCTGGAGACTCGGCCAACTTCCAGCAGTGCCACTTCATATTGTGCCGCAATCCGGCGCACGGCGGCAAGATTTTCGGGAGTAACTGATACGATTGCACGTGCACCGCGTTCGCCGAATAGTGCGGCCTCGTCTGTTTCCTTGCTCGTGAGCAACACTCGGGCAGAAAGTCCGTCGCTCGCGAAACACGATTCCGCAAGCGTCACCGCCAGGCCGCCGTCGCTCACGTCGTGCGCGGATTGCAGCGCACCCTCTCCTGCAAGAGCGACGAGCAGCGCAATTAGCCGCTTTTCCGCGGCGAGGTCCACGGCGGGTGGCGCGCCGGCTACGATTCCGTGAATCGTCCGCGCGTATTCCGAGGATGAAAATTCTTGATCGCTATTTCGAGGAGCGATTGATACGTCCGACCGGCCGTCAAGCAGCAAAATCACATCGCCGTCCGCGCGAAAACACATTCCCAGCGCGCGAGAAGCGTCTTCAATCATTCCCAGCACGCCAAGAACCGGCGTCGGATCGATGGAGCGGCCGAGCGTCTCGTTATAAAAACTTACATTGCCACCGGTAATGGGAATTTCAAGCGCATTACATGCTGCGGTAATCCCGTCGATGGCGCGACTGAACTGCCACATCACTTCCGGTTTTTCCGGATTGCCAAAGTTGAGGCAATTGGTCGCCGCCCAGGGTTTTGCACCCGAACATGCCACGTTGCGCGCTGCCTCGGCGACGGCAAGTTGTGCGCCAACGAATGGATCGAGCTGGCACCAGCGTCCATTGCCGTCACTCGCGAGAGCCAGCGCACGCTTCGTGCCCTTCACGCGCACAACCGCCGCGTCTCCCGCTCCCGGCGCCTCGAGGGTATTCGTGCGCACCATGTGATCGTACTGCTCCCAGATCCAGCGCTTTGAGGCAATCGCTGGAGCAGCCAGCAATTTGCGAAAATTTCTGGTGACGTTCGCGCCTGCGGGACCGAATTCGACGAGGCGCTCGTTCGCGCGCGGCGCCGGTTCTGCGAGAGGACGCTGATAGACCGGTCCTTCTTCAGCCAGCGCGTGCGCCGGAATTTCCGCTGCCAAACGGCCGCGATGCAGAACGCGCACCAAACCATCTTCGGTGACCTGGCCAATTTCCACCGCGTCCAGACCCCACTTGGCGAACACGGTGAGCACTTCCTGCTCGCGGCCGCGTTGGGCCACCAGCAGCATGCGCTCCTGTGATTCGCTCAGCATCATTTCGTAAGCGGTCATGCCGGGTTCGCGTTGCGGCACGCGCGCAAGTTCAATTTCAATTCCCAGACCGCCGCGCGACGCCATTTCACATGAAGTGCTGGTGAGTCCCGCGGCTCCCATGTCCTGAATCGCTACGACCGCACCCGTTTGCATGGCTTCGAGGCACGCCTCGAGCAGCAGCTTCTCCATGAATGGATCGCCTACCTGCACGTTGGGGCGTTTTTGGTGCGATTCTTCGCTGAATTCGGCGGAAGCCAGCAGAGATGCGCCGTGAATGCCGTCGCGCCCGGTCTTCGCGCCCACGTAAATCACGGGATTTCCAGCGCCGCGCGCTTTCGCAAAAAATAAATCTTCTTTTTTGGCGATTCCGAGCGCCAGCACGTTCACCAGCGGGTTCGCCGAGTAGCCCGGCTCGAATTGCACTTCGCCGCCGACCGTGGGCACTCCGAAACAGTTACCGTAATGCGCGATGCCGCGGACCACGCCGTCAAGAATGCGCCGGTTGTGCGCGATCGTTTCTTCGTCAATGAAATCGTTCGATGCGTTTTCAGGAGGGGCGGGCTTCAGCCCGTCCGAGCGAGAATTTGTTTCCGGGGCTTTAGCCCCTGAAGTGATCGGCCCGAATCGCAGCGAATCGAGCACGGCAATCGGCCGCGCGCCCATCGTGAAAATGTCGCGCAAAATTCCGCCCACGCCGGTGGCAGCACCCTGAAACGGTTCGACATAGCTCGGATGATTATGCGACTCCATTTTAAACGCCGCGGCCAAACCGTCGCCAATATCGACGACGCCCGCGTTTTCGCCCGGCCCCTGCAGCACCTGTGGGGCGCGCGTTGGCAGTCGCCGCAAGTGCGCCTTGCTCGACTTGTAGGAGCAGTGTTCGCTCCACATCACGCTGAAGATGCCGAGCTCGGTGAAGTTCGGGTCGCGCCCGAGAATTTTCTGGATGCGTGCGTACTCTTCGGCGGTGAGGCC
>JAOAPW010000416.1 GCA_025463105.1 Candidatus Acidiferrum typicum
GGTAGGACGACATCGGCGAGCTGCGCGGTTTCGGTGAGGAACAGATCCTGCACGACAAGAAGCTCGATCTTGCCCAGGCGGTCTTTTGCATCGATGCCAAATGTTTTTACCGGATTTGCGCCGACAACGTAAAGCGCGTGCAATTTCCCCTTGGCGGCGGCCGCCAGCATTCCGCGCCCGTCCAATCCGGGCTTCTCTGAAAGTTTTCCGCCCCAGAGCTTGCCGAATTTAGCGCGAGCGTTCGAATCAGAGAACGGGATGTAGCCGGGCAGCAGGTGAGGCAGCAAACCCATGTCGGAAGCGCCGCGCGAATTTGCGTAGTCGCCCAGCGCCATATAACGCGTCTGGCCGGGCAGGGAAGAGCCAAATTTTACGAGGTCGCGGATCGCCTCACCGGTCAGTTCAGCTCCGAAGACGATTACGACGTTATTTTCCTTTTCGAGTGCGGCTTTCATCGCGGATAGCTCTTCGAAAGCGGCGGCGTCAATTTGCGGGTTTGCGCCCGCAAGCCAGCGCACGGCCGTGCTTTCGCCGCCCAGCGGCACTTCCGAGAATCCCTTTGCCTTGCGGCGTAGTTTGATCACTTTGGAATTAATCACGTACAAACGCGCGTTGCGATGCCGGATAGCGGAACGAATCTGCCACGCCACCAGCGGATTCTGCTCGGTTGGATCGTCGCCGACGAGCAGGACCGCGTCCGCTTCGTAGAGCTGCGTCATCGTGGCGTCTGCTGCGGCGGCATTCTCTCCCAGCGCCGCAATCAGGCCCGCATAATCGGCGGTGCGGTGATGGTCGATATTATTTGTGCCGATCGCCGCGCGAGCGATGCGTCCGAGCAGGTAATTTTCTTCGTTCGTTGTGCGATTTGAACCAATGAATCCGACCGAATCCGCGCCGTTGGCAATGTGAATTTTAGCGAGCCGACTGGAAACTTCGGCAATCGCGTCTTCCCAGCTGGATGGTTCGAGTTTTCCGTCGCGGCGCACGAGCGGCAGCTTCAGGCGTTCGGGATGCCTGGTAAAATCGAATCCGAAGCGGCCCTTCACGCACAGAAAATCCTTGTTATAGCCTGAAAGATCGCGGTTGTTGGCGCGCAGAATTTCGTTATTTCGAACGCTCAATGTCGTTTTGCAGCCGTTCGAACAATGGGTGCATACCGTAGAGACGTAACTCATCTCCCAGGGACGCGTCTTGTAGCGGTACGTGCCGCTCGTCAGCGCGCCAACCGGGCAGATATCGATGCACATGCCGCATTCTTCGCAGTCGAGGTGATCTTCTCCATTCGGGATGATCACCGATTGCGACCCGCGCTGGCCCACGCCGAGCGCCTTGACGTCCATACCCTCATCGCACACGCGAACGCAACGGAAACACAGGATGCAGCGTGGCGCGTCGTAATAAACCGCCTCGGACCACTTCTGTTCTGGCTGGTGACGTTTTTCCTCGGCGAACCGGCTTTTATCGGCGCCGTACGTGAAAACCATGTCCTGTAATTCGCATTCGCCGCCCTTATCGCATACAGGGCAATCGAGAGGATGGTTGGCGAGCAGGAATTCGAGCATCGCCTTGCGCGCCTGATGAACTTGCTCGGTGCTGGTGCGCACGACCATGCCTGGCATCGCCACCAGCGTGCACGCTGTTTGCAGCTTGGGGGCCTTTTCAACTTCGACCAGGCACATGCGGCAAGCGGCCTGCAACGAGAGGCCTGGAAAATAACAGAATGAGGGCACTTCGATGCCCATGCGGCGAGCAGCCTCGATCACCAGCGTGCCCGGCGGGACCGTTACGTCGCGGTCGTCAATCTTCAGAGTTATATCTTTCGAATCTGCCATTTTTGTACCGGGATCCTCAACGAACGCTTTCCAGCACGTCGGCTGGCTTATAGGGACACTTGCCGGAAAGATGCTGTTCGAATTCGTGAGCCCATTTCTTCACGATACTGATCGTAGGCATGGCGGCGGCGTCTCCCAGCGGGCAAAACGTCTTGCCGAGCATATTTTTCGCCAGTTCGCCAACCATCGGAATATCTTCGGCACGCGCGCCGCCGGCGTGGAAACGATCGAGCATTTTGCGCAGCCATCCCGTGCCTTCGCGGCAGGGAATACACCAGCCGCAGGACTCGTGCGCGTAAAAGTGCATGATGCGCCGCGCCAGATCGACCATGCAGGTGTCTTCGTCGATTACAACCAGGCCGCCGGATCCGAGCATGGAGCCGGCCTTGGCAACGGAATCGTAGTCCATCGCGATGTCAATTTCGTCGGCCGTCAGCAACGGACACGAACTGCCGCCGGGAATCACCGCCTTCAGCTTCCTGCCGTTGAGCATGCCGCCGGCAACATCTTCGATCATCTGACGCAGCGAAAAGCCCATCGGCAATTCGTAAATGCCCGGCTTATTGACGTGGCCGGAAATGCAGAACAGGCGCGTGCCGCCGTTTTTTGGCGTTCCGAGGCCCGCGTACCATTCGCCGCCGCGCCGCAAAATCTCCGGAGCCGAGGCCAGCGTCTCAACGTTATTGATAACTGTGGGCGATCCATATAGGCCCACTACGGCCGGAAAAGGCGGGCGAATGCGCGGATAGCCGCGTTTGCCTTCGAGCGATTCCATGAGCGCGGATTCTTCCCCGCATTCGTACGCGCCCGCGCCGGTGTGCGTAACGATATCGAAATCGAATCCGCTGCCAAGAATATTCTTGCCGAGGTAACCTGCCTTGTAGGCTTCGGCAATCGCTTCGTCCATGATGTTCAGGACGTAACGATATTCGCCGCGGATATAAATATATCCTTGGTGGGAGCCGACAGCGCGGCCGGCGATCACGATGCCTTCGATCAACTGATGGGGCATCATTTCCATCAGCGGCCGGTCCTTGCAGGTACCCGGCTCGCTTTCATCCGCATTGCAGAGGACGTATTTCGGCTTGGCGGATTCTTTCGGCACGAAGCTCCACTTCATGCCCGTGGGAAAGCCCGCGCCGCCTCGCCCGCGCAGGTTCGATTTCTTCACTTCGTCGATGACCTGATCCGGAGTCAGCTCCTTGAGCGCGCGTTCCATGCCTTTGTAGCCGTCGTGCGCGACGTATACCTCGAGCTTGTGTGAATCCTTCACTCCGAACAGCCTGCTGATGACGGGGACTTCAGCCGGATGCCGTGTTTTCACCGAGCCGGAAATGGGTGTTGAAGTCTCCGGGCGGCGTCCAATTTCGAGCGACTCGAAAATCTGCGTGGTGCGTTCCGTGGTGAGATTTTCGTAAAAATCGTAGTTCACCTGCATGGCCGGAGCCCCCGTGCAGGCTCCCAGGCATTCGACTTCCTCGAGTGAGAAAACGCCGTCCGCGGTGGTTTGCTTATGGCCGATTTCGAGTTTTTTCTGGACGAACTCGTAGAGTTTGTTGCCGCCGCGCAGCATGCAGGACACGTTTGTGCAAACCTGCACGTGAAATTTACCGGCGCGCGCGCGGCGCAGCATCGAGTAATAGCCCATCGTCTCGGTGACCTGCAGGGTATTCAGATCGAGGCGGCGGGCAATCTCCCCGATCATGTCATCGCCGACGTACCCGAACTGGTCCTGCGCATAAAGCAGCATGGGAATCAGCGCCGAACGCCGGACCGGGTAGCGGTTTTCGAGCGATTGAAATTTGGCTTCCAGTTGCGGCGGCAGATTCATCAGCGGTCGATCTCCCCGAGCACGATATCGAGCGTGCCGATCGACGCAATAACGTCGGCAATGAGGCGGCCTTCGACCATCTTCCTCAAAGCCTGCAGATTCACGAAGGACGGCGTACGCATTCTCATGCGATAAGGTTTTGGCGAACCGTCGCTGGCGATGAAGCAGCCCAATTCGCCACGAGGCGATTCAATCCGCTGGTAGACTTCGCCAGGCGGCGGCGCAAACCCTTCGGTATAAATCTTGAAGTGATAAATCAGCGCTTCCATTTCGATTTTCATTTTTTCGCGCTGTGGAGCGACGATACCGGGCGCATCCGCTTTGATGGGGCCTTCGTCCGGAATTTTATCCATCGCCTGACGGACAATCTTGAGGCTCTCGCGCATTTCCGCGACGCGGCACAGGTAACGTGCGTAGCAGTCGCCCTCGGTCCGCACCGGAACGTTAAAATCGAATTCATCATAACTTGAATACGGAAAATATTTGCGAACGTCGTAATCCACTCCCGAGCCGCGCAACGAAGGCCCGGAAACGCCAAGAGCGATGGCATCCAATGCGGAGAGCATGCCCACACCCTGTGTACGAGCCTGCCAGATGCGGTTTTTCGTCAACAGGTCTTCGTATTCATCGAAGCGCGACGGGAATGTTCGCACGACATCCTTAACACGATCCATCCAACCCGTAGCCGGCTCCAGCGCCAGTCCGCCAATGCGGAAATAACTCGTCATCATGCGCTGGCCGCTCACCATTTCAAAAATGCTGAGCAGTTTTTCGCGCTCCCGGAAGCAGTAAAGAAATACGGTCATCGCGCCAAGATCGATGGCATGAGTTCCCAGCCAAACCAGGTGCGAACCGATGCGCGTGAGTTCGGTCAGCAGGACGCGGATATATTGCGCGCGCTTGGGGACTTGCAGCCCAAGCAGTTTTTCGACGGCCAGACAGTAAGCCAGATTATTCGACAGCGGCGCGAGATAATCCATCCGGTCGGTAATTGTGATGGTCTGCGAATAGGTGAGCGCTTCGGCTGTTTTCTCAATGCCGGTGTGCAGATACCCGATGTCGACATCGGCTTTGACAACGGTTTCGCCATCGAGTTCCAGCACAACGCGCAATACGCCGTGCGTAGACGGGTGCTGCGGGCCCATATTGAGGACCATTGTCTTGGCGGGACCTGTAGCGGTTTGAACGATTGTCATGGCGCGAATTTACTCATCCTAAGTTTCTGGCGGGTTGCAAGTACAGCCCGCACCCGCAAATCAGCGAGGACCCTCCACCGGATAATCCTTGCGAAGGGGGTAGCCTTCCCAGTCGTCGGGCATTAACATGCGGCGCAGATCGGGGTGTCCTTCAAAGCGCATGCCAAACAGATCAAAAATTTCTCGTTCATGCCAGTTCGCCGTCGGCCAAACCGGCACGACGCTCTCAATCACGGGAGACTCCCCTGGCAAGCGGACGCGCAAACGCAGCGTATCGCGCCGGGACATCGAGAGGAGGTGATAATTCAATTCAAAACGCGGCTCGATGGGAAATCGATCGACGCCGGTAACGTCGGAAAGGTACGTGAATGCGAGATAGCTATCGGCGGCGAGAAATTCGGCAAGGGTTCGCAAAAATTCGCGACGCACAACCAGGGTCAACTCCCCGCGGAAAAAAATCAATTCGGAAATCGCCTCGGGGCGCCAGGCGCGTATTTTTGCGACAGTCGGATTATTTTCGAGGTCGGGTGTATCCGTCACGAAGCGCGATCCCGGCGTACGGCTGGGCGATTCCAGTCCAACGCCCCTTTCTTCCAGAGATAAAAATATCCAACGAGAAGGATCCCGATGTAGAGAAGCATTTCGACGAATCCGAACCAGTGTAGCTCGCGAAAGATATAGGCCCACGGATACAGGAAAATTGCTTCCACATCAAATAAAATAAAGATCATCGCAACCAAATAAAATTTCACGGAGAATGGTTCGCGCGCGTCTCCGGTAGGCGTGATGCCGCACTCATAGGCCTGCAATTTTATTTTCGACGGGCGTTTCCAGCCCACCAGCGAGGAAAGCAGGAGCAAAGCGCCCGAAAGCACCATCGCCAGGATGAGGTGTAAAAGAAGCGGCGCGTAGCTTTGGAGATCGTTTCCGGTCATCGGTGCACACGCTATAATAACGGCGAAGTGCCGAGTGGTCAAACTTAAACGCGAATAAGCGTTGTGCTGTAATGATCCGTCAACAATTTCGTTCATCCGGCGGACCTGCCGGGGACGAGGGAAGGCGAGGCAATCGCATGAACTTTGGTTTCAATTCGAACGTGCGCGTTGGCAATGCCCTCTATCACGTCCAAACGGAGGACCGCGGTCCCGCACATCCGTTCCTCGATACCGTTGTCTACGTGGCAGGCCGCGTCGTGCACAAGCGCAGCACCAGCTACGAGGACTTGAACGGTGGCGCGGCGGAGCAAGAGGCCCTCGCAAACCAACTCCACGAACGGCTTTCGCAGCAGCACCGCGAAGTGATGGCGCAATTGGAAGCAGGGACGCTTCAGCTGAACGAACCGGGAGGCGCCCCAGCGAAAGTGGTTGCAGCAGCTTCGGGTGAAGATCTGGAAGTTCGATTACTCAATCCAAAAACCTGGCTGGAAGCAGGCAAGGCGACGCTCGAAGTCGAGTTGCGAAATAAAGTTTCGGAAACGGCCATCGGCGGGGCGGATGTCGAGGCTTTTCTGGAAGCCGATAAGAAACGTTCCGCGGCCATTCGTACATGTGCCGACACAAAAGGCCATGCAATTCTGAGTTTTCCGCTACCTTCGGCCGTTGCCGATGGGACTGCCCTCGTGATTCGCGCCACGGACGGGGAACACTATGCCGAACTGCGCTTCCGGCTGAAGGCCAAGCGTGATGAAAATGATCCGGCGCCAGCTTCGAAATGACCGAGAATATCCAGATAATCGTGAATGGTGAAAAGCGCGATGTCCCCGCGGGACTCGGTGTAACAGGGTTGTTATCGCACCTCGGCCTTCCCACGGACCGCGTCGCCATTGAGCGCAATCTGGAAATTCTTCCGCGATCGCAGTGGATTTCAACTGCGGTGCAGGGCGGCGACCGGTTCGAGATTGTGCAACTGGTGGGGGGCGGGTAGGTTCTAAGTCGTTGGGCCTAGGTAGACAATATCCCCAGGCTTAATTTCGTCTACCGCTTTTACGCAGGCTGGAAAAAGTGGACTGATGTGGGTTAGACGATTTGATTGCGCCCGAAGAACTACGATGGAGATTTTACGTCCTGCCAAGTTTTGTTGGTACCTAAGGTTTGTGTCCAGCGTGACCAGCACATCAAATTCAACTTCCGCCAGCGCCAGGAGTTCGCCGTTTTCTTTTCCGGACCAGCCTGCGTCCTGGACGGTGAGACATTCGTGGCCATTCGATGCGAGGATGAGCTTCAACGCTCTGGGCGCACATTCGTCAATCAACACTTTCATTTTAATTGCGAGACAAGGCTGGAGCGCGCTTCTTCAATAGCCGCTATGGCGAGTTCTCGGCTTACGCTCGGGTACTGTTCGAGAAACTGGTCCAATGTTTCGCCACCCTCCAAGTAGTCAGTCAAAACCTTGAAGGGGACGCGAGTTCCGCGAAACACCGGTTCACCGCCGAGGATATCCACGTTCCTGGTAATCGCGTTTTGCATTTCCGACTTCCTCGCTCATGTAGAGTATAACAGGCAAAGACTGGTGTGAAGACCTTCTAGCTTCCCACCATAAATTCATGCACTGTGACCAAATCTATCGCAAGCCGACGACGATTCAAGTCCCGCGTTTCCGTCCCTTCAAATATTTCTCCCATGGCTCCCAATAATATTTTTTCCAGCCGTGCGTAACTCCCTTGTGGTCATATGACGGGACACCGACGTGAGCGAGGTGCGCGGCTGCGCCTTTTTTGGTCTTCTCGAAGCGGATAACCAAGACGGAATCAGGATCAGTTTTTTTCCACGCTGACGAACGCCATGCTTGCACGATCATGCGGTTCGGGACGAGCGCGAGAGTCTTACCTAGAATCATTCCACCGAATGCCGACCATTTTCCGCCTAACTTCGGGCTGACCTTTGCGGGCATACCGGTCGCGGCGGAATGTTTGGCTGAGTCCATGAAGAGTTCATAGAGCTCAGCTGGAGTGACATTGGGAAAAGATACGGTTTGCTCAATCACCGGCGTCATGGGTCCTCCCAACCAGAACTCTCGATAACTTTTGAGGCCGAGATTACAAGCTATCCAGCAAGTGGCCCATCTTTGTTCGTTTCGTTTCGAGATAGGCGCGCGAGACGTGCGACGTCTGAGGCCGACACGGCACGCGTTCCACGACGCGGATGCCCGCGGTTTCGAGTTGCTGCACCTTGTCAGGATTGTTCGAGAGCAGGCGCACGCGGCGAACGCCAAGGAGGCGCAGGGCAGCAGCCGAAAAACTGTAATCGCGCGAGTCGGCGGCAAAACCCAGTTTTTCGTTGGCTTCTACAGTATCCATTCCTTTGTCCTGCAGTTCGTAGGCGCGCAGCTTGTTCATCAGGCCGATGCCGCGGCCTTCCTGGGGAAGATAGAGCAATATGCCGGATGGCGACGCGGCAATTCGTCGCAGCGAAAGTTCCAGTTGAGCGCGGCAATCGCAGCGTTCCGAGGAGAGCACGTCGCCGGTGAGGCACTGCGAATGGATGCGCACCAGTGGCGTCTGGCTGCGAACGCGGCCACGCACGAGGGCCACGGCGTTTTCCTCCGGCTTGGCGCCTTCAATGCCAAGAATTTCAAAAGGGCCGAAACGTGTTGGTAGCTTGGCACGCGCAACGATTCCGATGCGGGCTTTCTTTGTCTTGCGCGCGCTGCGCTTGTGTCGTGCTGCTTTGCTGGGCATGGAGAACCCCGTATTATAGCAGGCGTGTGAAGTGCCGCGACGCTTTACATCGGCCGGACGATTGGCTAACGTAGCCGGAGCATACAATCCCGATGAATACCATCACCTCTGGCGG
This sequence comes from Candidatus Acidiferrum typicum, assembly GCA_025463105.1. Classification (GTDB taxonomy): domain Bacteria; phylum Acidobacteriota; class Terriglobia; order Acidiferrales; family UBA7541; genus Palsa-360. Next base: position 8,651 of record JAOAPW010000416.1, read on the forward strand.
AGACCTGCTTCTTACGCTGCTGATGCATGTGGGCGCGGCGGCATCATTTTCAGCTTTACTCGCGCGCCTTGCCATCTTTCGCAAGGTTCTATTTACCGAGGTGCGCGATTCGGACCAAAAGTTGAGACTCATGCTGTTTGTCACGCCTCCGCTGGCCATTGGCGTGATCCTGCGCATCGTGGGACACCCGTACCGCTTCGCCGATCTCATGCTCGAAGGGTCGTTCTTGCTCGGAATGCTGGGAGGACGCGTTGTCGGGCCGCTCGGCGGATCGATCATCAGCTTGCCCGCGTTTTTCAATCATGAGTGGTTATCCATGCCCGTCGCTGCCGCAGCCGGTTTAGTTGGGGGATTGATTCGGCAGGCCGTTCCCAACACGGAGGAGATCTGGAAGCTCGGCCCCTTCACATTTTTAAGCACGCCGCGCTGGCTGGTTCGATTGTTCCGCGGAGGAAGAAAGAGCTGGGAAATGTTGCCGTTGGGCGGCTGCATTGCGTTGGAGGTGGGACGCCAGGTGCTTGGACATGCCACGAAGCCTCAGTGGTTGTTTTTTCTTGATGCCGGA
>JAOAPW010000306.1 GCA_025463105.1 Candidatus Acidiferrum typicum
TCGCCGGCGGATTTTTGTGGAACGCCGGCGGCCCCGCGTGGCTGCATCCCGCACATGCGGGGAGGATTTCGCTGACCGGTGCGGCCAATCGACCCGTAGGGCTTGCGGGACAATTGGCGCGGCGCGCCGCCGAGCGTTTCAAGTTGCGGCAGGACGCATTTATTGCGGAACTGGAACTTGACGCACTTTGCACAGCTTATCGCGCAGCGCGGGCGGCAATGCGTTACAAACCACTTTCGCGCTTTCCGGCGGTGGGGCGTGATTTCTCCCTCGTGCTTGCCGATGGGACCACGTTTGCTTCCCTTGCGGAGGCGATCCGCGAGCTCGGCATCGTTGAAGTATCCTCGATCAATGCGGTGGATTTATTCCGCGGCAAGAATGTCCCTGAGGGAAAGTATTCGCTGCTGATTCGAGTGACGTTCGAGAGCCAGCAGGCGACTCTGACCGAAGCGCAATTGACCGATTTTTCCTCGCGCATCATAGCCGCGCTTGAGAAAAAACTTGGCGCAACTCTACGCGCGTAATACGCATGGACCGCCCCGGTTTGTGGCGGTCTGGTAGCACAGGCTTCAGCCTGTGTGCTTTTTGTCTGGGTTTTTCGGTTGCGCAAGACCCAAGTCAAATGCACGCAGGCTAAAGCCTGTGCTACTTTTTTCCTCCAGAAGCGCTTGCCAGATTTCGCAGTTCATCGGAAGATAGGCAAACCCAGCAGGGAGCGAATGGCATGTCGAACCGCATTAAGGTGGAAATCTACGGTCAGAGCTATACGATGGCGGGAGACCTGGACGAAGGTTACGTCCAGGAACTCGCGCGGTACGTGGATGAAAAAATGAACGCGGTGTCCGCGGCGACACAGACCGTGGACTCGGTGCGCGTCGCTGTTCTCGCAGCGATGGCGATCGCCGATGAGCTGCACACGCTCCGGCTGGAAAAGGGCGACCGAGACGAAAATTTACGGGAACGCGCCGAGCAGTGCCTCACCATCCTCGAGCAGGCGCTGAAGCAAACCGCGTAGGACCTTCCTGATCGCGGGCCCTATATGCAGCCCGCACCATCGAAAGTGCAATCACAGCCGATGCGCCAAGCAGGGCGTTACCTCTACGAACCCTGAAACGGGCAACTCTTTACCCACGTCTGACATCCAGTTAGAATCAATGTGGTTCTTGACTGATTCAAACCCATCGGAATGACTGTCCGAAACACACTGCGTATTGCGGGAGTTTCGCTGGCGCTGGTGGCACTGTTGGTATTCGCAACAGTGATCGTCAGCGGCTGGCACCACCATGATTCGGTGAACGACGCGCAATGTCCGTACTGCCATCTCGGCCATCAAGTGGCCTCGCAGCCGGAAACGGGCCACAGTGTGACGGTACTTCTGCCGGTTGCCTGTTTGCCACTTCCTGAAGATTCGGCTTCAACCGTCTCTCTCGTTTCTTTGCATATCGCTTCCCGCGCACCACCCTCCGCGTAGTTTGCTTGCCTGACGCGCCTGCCGCACCGGCGCGGACCAATCTCAATTCCTCATATTTTGATTTTTCGAGCTGCTTCGGGAGCATGAGTGCTCCGAATGCCGCGTCGAGAATCTTGAACGTTTCAGGCGGGAGAATCCCATGGACGTGAAGTCAAGACCACTAGGGTTGCAGCATTTAGTCCTGCTGAGCATTACAGCGCTCCTTTGTGTGGCAACCGTGTCAGCGCAAAGCCCAACGCAGACCGCGCCGCAGAATGCCTCCATGCGTGTGACGCTTGATCTGGCGATCGAGCTGGCGCTCAAGCATAACCACTCACTGCAGGCGGCACGCACCATGATCCTCCAGAATAAGGCGCAGGAGATTACGGCCAATCTACGGCCGAATCCTACCATCAACTGGGACACGCAGTTCCTGCCGCTGTTTCAGCCGAACGATTTCACGACCGACTACCTGAACAATTCCGCGCAATTTGATTTCGGCCTTGGTTACACAATCGAGCGCGGGAAAAAGCGTCAACGCCGGTTTCAGGCAGCGAAGGACCAAACTGCGGTGACCACCGCGCAAGTTTCCGACAACGAACGCACGCTGACGTTCAACGTTGCCTCACAATTCATCGCAGCGCTGCTGGCGCAATCAAACGTGGAGCTCGCCGAATCGGATCTGAAGAGTTTTCAGCAGAGTGTGGATATCAGCGAGGAAAAGTTCAAATCGGGCGCCATGAGTGAAGGCGACCTGCTGAAAATCAAACTGCAGATGTTGCAATTTCAAATGGACGTGTCGAACGCGCGAGTGGCCCGTATTCAGGCGCTCGCCAGCCTGCGGCAATTGCTGGGATACGAAACTGTTCCGGAAAATTATTCGGTAGACGGTCAACTTGAATACCAAAAGGTGACCGCCGGCGAAGACGACCTCAAGGCATTGGCGCTGCGGCAGCGTCCGGACCTGCATGCCGCGCAATTAGGTATAACGGCCGCTCAGAGCCAACTCGAATTGGCGAAAGCGAATGGCAAGCATGACCTTAATACGACCTTCAACTACTCGCACGTTGGCGCCGTAAATTCGGGAGCGTTTTTTTTCAACATTCAGCTGCCGATTTTTGATCGCAATCAAGGCGAAATCGCAAGGACGCAGTACGCGATTACGCAGTCACAGGAACTTTCCAGCGAACAATCCTCGATCGCGCTCACGGACGTGGCCAATGCTTATGAATCGCTGCGCACCAACGACGAAATCGTACAGCTCTATCAATCGGGCTATCTAAACCAGGCGGAGGAATCGCGAGATATCAGCCAATACGCCTATCAGCGCGGCGCAGCCAGTCTGCTCGACTTTCTCGATGCCGAGCGCAGCTACCGCGCAACCGAGCTGGCCTATCGGCAGTCGCTCGCCGGTTATATGTCCGCGCTTGAGCAACTGCGCCAGGCAGTGGGCACGAGGAGTTTGCCATGAAAATGAATTATAGAAGCGGTATTCGGAATGCGCACAAAGAGCGTTTCGCCGCCTGCGGAACGGTTCTGGCCATCGCGCTCGCGCTTGCCGGATGCGGCGGTACGGGTCAGGCAAGCAAAATGACTTCGTACTCAAGCGCAGAAAGCCTGGAAAGCAAGGCGGAGCTTTTCACTCTGCCAGCTGGACAGTTGGCGCACGTTCAAATTTATCCGGTCGTAAAGGCTTCACTTGAACATACGCTGCGCCTTCCCGGCGCGGTTGCTTATAACAGCTTTCACACGGCGCCTGTGATTTCGCAAGTAGGAGGCCCGGTGAGCCGGGTGATGGTTGTCCCGGGCGAGCATGTGCACGCGGGGCAGCCACTGCTGTATGTTTCCAGCCCAGACTACTCGATGTTGCGTTCGGCGTACCTCAAAGCGCGCGATGCTTTCCAGCTCGCCGACAGAGTCTATAAACGCGACCAGGATTTGCTGGCCCACAAAGCTATTGCACAGGCCGATCTCGACCAGGCTGAATCGGCCCGGGCGCAGGCAGAGGCGGACTTGCAATCCAGTGAGCAGGCGATTCGGGTCCTGGGCATCACTGATCCGGAAAAGTTGGCGAACAGCGCACCGTCGCCCGAGGTGCCGCTGCTCGCGCCACAGGCCGGGGAAATCGTCGAACGGCTCGTGTCTCCAGGACAGCTGCTGCAAAGCGGCGCGACCCAATGCTTTACGCTTTCGGATATGAGCACCATCTGGGTGCTCGTCAACATTTACCAGAATGATCTGGCGCATGTGCGCATCGGAGACCAAGTAACGATTCAAACGGATGCGTATTCTGGCGACGCCAAGGGCAAGATTCAGTACATAGCGCCCTCGCTCGATCCGACCACGCGAACAGTGCAGGCGCGTATTGAGACTAACAATCCCGGCGAGCGGTTAAAGAAGGACATGTATGTGACGGCTCTGGTGCGCGCAGGCGTAATTCAAAACGTGCTGACAGTTCCCGACGCTGCCGTGCTGCGCGACTCCGAAAACATGCCGTACGTGTATCTGCAAGCCGGCAGCAACCAGTTCGCCAGACGGATGGTAACGATTGGCGAGAGCCAGGGCGGGAAAACACAGATCCAATCAGGATTGCAACCGGGAGACAAAATTGTCGGAGATGGCAGCTTGTTCCTGCAGTTTCAGAACTCGCTGCAACGCTGAACCAACGGCAAAAACATCATGATTCATCATTTCGTTCAATTCGCCCTACGCCAGCGCTTTCTGGTCCTCGTGCTGGTTGTGCTCGTAATCGTGGCTGGAGCCCTTTCTTTTCAGCGTATGCCCGTGGACGCCTATCCGGATTTATCGCCGCCTATGGTGGAGATCATCACGCAATGGCCGGGCCATGCGGCCGAGGAAATCGAGCGGTTAGTGACGTTGCCGTTAGAAGTCCAGATGAATGGCGTTCCGCACATGGTGGTAATGCGGTCGATTTCACTTTACGGTCTTTCCGACGTAAGACTGACTTTCCAGGAAAGCACCGACGATTACTTCGCTCGTCAGGTCGTGTTTGAGCGATTGGCGGACGTGCAACTGCCGTCAGGCGTGACGCCCGGCTTGTCGCCGCTGTTCAGTCCTTCCGGCCTGGTTTACCGCTACGTTCTCGAAAGCCCGGACCGCAGCCCCCAGGAATTGAAAACGATTGAAGATTGGGTGGTCGAGAGAGCGTATAAATCGGTGCCGGGAGTCGCGGACGATTCCGGCTTTGGTGGCACCACGATGCAATACCAGGTGTTGCTTGACCCCACCCGGATTTACAGCTACCACATCTCGGTGCCGCAAGTGCTGGCGGCGCTGGCCGCGAACAACGCAAATGCCGGCGGCGGATTTTACTCGCAAGGTTCGCAGTTCTTTTACGTACGCGGACTGGGTCTGGTGACCAAGACGGAAGACATCGGAACGATCGTCGTCGGCAACAATAACGGCGTTCCTGTGCACATCCGCGATATCGGCGAAGTAACCATCGGAAACGCTCCGCGCCTGGGGGAATTCGGCTTCCAGAAAAATGACGACGCGGTCGAAGGCGTAATCCTCATGCTTCGCGGCGAGCAAACCCAGAATGTGCTCGCCGGAGTCGAGAAAAAAACCGAGGAGCTGAATCACGGCGTCTTGCCGCCGGATGTAAAAATCCATCCGTTTTACGACCGCAGCGACCTGGTGCGCCTCACGATTGACACAGTCGAGCGCAACATGATGGTGGGAATGACGCTCGTTCTGATTGTGTTGATCTTTTTTCTGGTGAGCGTGCGCGCGGCCGTTATCGTCGCGCTGACGATTCCGCTGAGCCTGCTGTTTGCGTTTATTTTGCTGCACGGGAGAGGCGTGCCGGCCAACCTGCTCTCGATCGGAGCGATCGATTTCGGAATCATCATCGACGGCACTGTCGTCATGATGGAAAACATCTACCGTGAGCTGGCCGAACGCCATGGACAGGACTACAAGCTGCACGAAGTCATCGCAGCGGCGGCGCGTGATGTCGACCGGCCGATTTTTTATTCCGTCGCGGTTATTCTGGCTGGATACCTTCCGATCTACGCGCTGACCGGACCGTCGGGGAAGCTCTTCGTCCCGATGGCCGAGACGATGTCTTACGCGCTGTTGGGATCGCTGATTTTTACGCTCACGCTGGTTCCCGTGCTCGCCTCGTACTGGTTCACCCACGGCGTCAAGGAAATCGTGAACCGGCCGTACGAATGGGTGAAAAATATTTACGCGGGACAGCTTGACTGGTGCCTGGATCATCCGAAAACAACGATGATCGCCGCTGCGATAATTTTCGGCAGCTCGCTGCTTTTGATTCCCTACATCGGCGGCGAATTCATGCCCCACCTGGATGAAGGCGCGCTGTGGGTACGCGCCACCCTGCCTTATACGATTTCGTTCGAGGAGTCCGCCAAGTTCGCTCCCCAAATTCGCAATATTCTGATGTCTTATCCGCAAGTGACTGAAGTAGGTTCCGAGCTGGGGCGCCCGGATGATGGCACAGATCCCACTGGCTTCTTCAACTGCGAATTTTATGTGGGGCTGAAACCGTACAAAGACAAAGTGTGGCAGCAGGGAGCCATTCGCACCAAGGCGGAACTTACAGAGGACCTGCAAAAGAAACTCGAGTCGTATCCCGGCGTGATTTTCAACTACACGCAGCCGGCGGAAGATGCCGTGGACGAGGCTCTGACCGGCCTTAAGAGCGCATTGGCAGTGAAGATTTACGGCCAGGATTTGCAGGTGCTGGAAGACAAGGCGGTCGAGATCAAGCGAATTCTCGCGCAAACACCCGGCTTCACCGAGCTGACTGTGGTGCGCGAGTTAGGCCAGCCTAGCGTGCAAATTGACGTGGACCGCGAAAAAATCGCCCGCTACGGCGTCAATGTGTCTGACGTCGAGGGCGTGATCCAGGCCGGAGTAGGCGGAGAGGCAGCGACGCAAGTCATCCAGGGCGAGCGGCTCTTTGACCTAGTCGTGCGGATGAAGCCCGAATACCGCTCCAGCACGCGGGAGATCGGAAGTCTGCTCGTGCCAACACCCTCCGGGCAGCAAGTGCCGATCTCGGAGCTTGCCAACATTCATCAGGGAAACGGAGCGTCATTCATTTATCGCGAGAATAATTCGCGATATATCGGCGTGCAATTCAGCATTGAAGGAAGAGACCTGGCGCGCGCGGTGAATCAGGCGCAAGACGCTGTGCACAAATCAGTTGTGTTGCCGGTTGGTTACACTCTCGATTGGGGCGGCGAATTCAGCGAGTATGTTGAGGCACGGAAACAGTTCGCGGTGATTGGACCTCTCGCCATTTTGCTGATTTTCATGATCCTGTTCGCATTGTATGGAAATTTCAAGTTTCCAGTGACCGTGATGATTGGCGTCGTGATGACCGAGCCGGTGGGCGCTTTGATTGCCCTGAAACTGACGCACACCCCATTCAGCGTGAGCTCCGCGTTGGGCCTTCTCGCGCTCATGGGAGTGTCGGTGGAGACGGCCGTGATTCTGGTTTCGTATATCAACAAACTGCGTCTTGAAAATCATGATATCCGCACGGCCACGCGCGAAGCGGCGCTGCTTCGCCTTCGGCCAATCATGATGACCGCGCTTGTCGCATGCCTCGGGCTGTTGCCGGCGGCGCTCTCAACGGGCATTGGCTCGGACACGCAGAAGCCTTTCGCGATCGTCATTGTCGCGGGACTGATTTCACGGCTGCTGCTGGGATTCTTTGTCAATCCGGTGTTATACGAAATGGTGGCGAAGCCGGGAGACGTGCTGCAAGTTTAACAACGCACCGCAGAGATGTTGATGTTAACGATCGGGCATCGTAACAGGCAACGCTTTACACACGCCCCAACATCAGCGTAATATCGCTAAGGGGTTGTGCCCGGGTTCAGTTCTAACATACCGGCGTGGGCTCTACTGACTTACCCCGAATCCAGAAGCGAGCCCAGCCACAAAATGACCGTGCGGAAGACGATTCGGATACTCGGGGTTTCGCTGGCGCTCATCGCGCTGCTGGTTTTTGCTACCGGCGTGGTCAGCGACTGGCATCATTCCGATACCACGAATGACGCACGTTGCCCGTACTGCCATCTGGGTCATCAGGTCCCGATCCAAACCGAAGCTCCCCTTTGCATTGCGGTTCTCCAGCCGGTAGCTGCGTTGGCATTGCTGGATGAAGTTGTTCCTGCCACTGGTCCTGCTTTTTCGCAAATCGCTCCTCGCGCACCGCCCTCTGCGTAAACAACAAGATTTCTCCCTGATTAAAAACAGTGCTGCGCTGACCCAAAGTTTGGGATAGCGCACCCGCCCAATTTCATTGGGCGGCGACACGCGGCCAGTTATGACTACGTGTTCCCACAGGGGACAGAGGAGAAAATGCGAATGAGTTTCCGCAAGCTTGCACTATTTGTTTTGGGTCTTGGTTTATTTTTTTGTCCGGCATCCAGTTGGGCGCAATCGGGCGGCAACATCGAAGGGGTCCTGAAGGATCCTACCGGTGCTGCTCTCCCCGGTGCTACGGTCGAAATTTCCAACCCTGTCAGTGGATATCGCCGGGAGACGGTGACGGGACTTGGTGGAGATTTTCGGTTCACCAACTTGCCATTCAATCCGTACCATCTCGTGGTGAACGCGAAAGGTTTCTCGCCCCACACGGTGGACGTGGATGTCCGCTCAACCGTTCCTGTTACGCTCGGCATTGATTTAAAACTCGGGTCTACCTCGGAAAATATCACCGTTGAGGCCACCGGCGCGGATCTGGTCGAAACTGAGTCCACTCCTCACACCGACGTGGACCGGGAAATCTTCGACAAGTTGCCGCTCGAGAGTGCCTCTTCTTCATTGAGCTCTCTCGTAACGCTCGCCTCACCCGGGGTTGTGGCGGATTCCAATGGACTTTTCCATGGCCTTGGGGATCACGCGGAGAATTCATTCTCAGTGGACGGCCAACCTATCACGGACCAGCAAAGTAAGGTCTTCTCAAACCAAATCCCGGTGGATGCGATTCAGTCCATGGAAGTCATCTCCGGTGCGCCGCCTGCGGAATACGGCGATAAGACGAGTCTGGTCGTCAAAGTCACAACTCGCTCCGGTCTAGGACAGACAAAGCCAACTGGCAATATCACCACTTCGTATGGGTCATTTGGCTCGGTGACGGCCGGAGGCAACTTCGCAATCGGCGGGTCAAAATGGGGCAACTTCATCTCCCTCAACGGTTTGAATTCCGGGCGCTTTCTCGACCCCCCGGAGTTTTCGGTGATGCACGCTAAGGGGAATGAGGAAAACGCTTTTGATCGCTTGGATTTTCAACCGAATACCGCGGATACTCTCCACTTTAACTTCGGCTATACCCGCTCTTGGTTCCAGACGCCGAATTCATTCGACGCGCAATTTCATCCATGCAGTAACCCGCTCATAGAAACCTGCGATGCCGGAGGCACAGTCGTAGTCAACCCTGTGACTCTGACTCCCCTGGGCCCGTCCGATCAGCGTTCACAGATCAAGACGTTCAATATTGCGCCTACCTGGAATCATGTGATCGGGACGACCGCGGTTTTTACGCTGGGCGGTTTCGTCAGGCGAGATCATTACAACTATTACCCAAGCGGTGATCCTTTCGCGGATTTTAGCACTAATCTCCAGAGCACAAGTTCCGGTCAGGACCGGACGCTCACCAACGCTGGGGCCCACGCCGACGTGTCTTACGTGAAAGGCGCCCACAACGTGAAGGTTGGAGTCACGTATCAACACACGTTTCTCACGGAAAATGACACCCTCGGGATTGTCGATCCATCATTTTTGGGAATTGGAAGTTGCCCAAATGCGAGTAACCCCGCCTGCCCATTCGATTTGACACAAGGAGGGAGCCTATTCCATTTCCACGGCCACACGGATATCAAGGAATTGGCGCTTTTCGTTCAAGACACGATTACGAAAGGCAGTTGGTCTTTCTCTCTGGGTATTCGCGGTGACATCTATCGCGGCATATCCAGCGCCAGTCAAGCGGAACCTCGCGCAGGCATCGCGTACAACATCAAGCCAACGAATACCGTTCTTCGCGTCTCCTACGCACGCGTTCTTGAGACTCCCTTCAATGAAAATCTGGTTGTCGCAAGCGTTGGGGACCCACTGGGGGTCTTCGCTTCAGTGGCAGGAACTCCGGCACCAATCCCGCCAGGGCAGCGCAACGATTTTCACGCCGGGTTCGAGCAGGCAATTGGCAAACATTTTGTGATCGATGCCGACTACATGTGGAAATACACACATAACGCCTATGATTTCAGCGTACTCTTCAACACTCCTATCACCTTCCCGATTGCGTGGAAAAATTCCAAGATTTATGGACCTTCCGTCCGTGTGAGCATTCCGAATTATCACGGCTTCACGGCGTTTTTCACCGCCAGCAGCGCTGCATCCCGCTTCTTCAATCCGCAAGTCGGCGGGTTGGGCACGGATGTGAACGGGCCGACGGGAGTCTTCCGTATCGACCACGACCAGAAATTTCAGCAAACAACGCACATACAATACCAGCCGCGCGCAACTTGGCCTTGGATTGGTTTCAATTGGCGATACGACAATGGTCTTGTGGCGGGCGGAGTGCCATGTTTCAATTTGAGCGGCGATCCCGAAAATAGCTGCGGTCAATCTGTCGTAATCGCCGGCGTCAACGCGGTGGATTTGAATGGCATCTCTGCCGACCAGCAATTCCAAGCCGGACTTTTTTGCGGGTCTTCGCATCCTACGCCAACGACTCCTATCACCTCATCTCTCTCATCTCAGTCGACTGACGGGCCTAGTGTGTGTCCCGCGTCATTGTACGGTTCGACTTTGATAAAAATTCCTGCGCCAGGGACAGAGAACGATGACCACAATCCCAAGCGCATTGCGCCGCGCAACCTTTTTGATCTCAGTTTGGGCGATGACAATCTTTTCCATGGTGACAAGTACAAATGGAGCGCTCGCGTCACGGTCATCAACGTGGCGAATAAAGTCGCGCTCTACAACTTCCTCTCCACCTTCAGCGGAACCCACTACGTGACGCCCCGCGCCATTACTGGGGAAATCGGATTCCACTTCTGATCGTGCTGGCACTGTCCGGGCGGTGTTTTTTCGACCGCCCGGACACATCCATTTTCGTGCGCGAACGAATTCTGTAAACGAAAATGCGTTCCCTGCCGGGAGGAGGTGGACATGCCACGACCATTGGGATATGAAAAGCGCGACCCCAAAAAGCTGGAGGCACGCCGATTTACTGCTATCGCCCGGCTGCAGCGGGGTGAATCAACTTCCGCAATCGCCCGCTCATTCGGGGTCAGCATACAGTCCGTCCAGCGGTGGGCGCTTTGGCATCGCACGCGAGGAGATGAAGGATTGCGTCGGCGACCAAAGAAGGGAGGGCATCCAAAATTGCCTCGTGAAAAACTGGCGAGTCTTCCTGAATTGCTAAAGCAAGGGCCAGCTGCGCATGGATTTGATACCCCAGTATGGACCTCGGAACGCATCGCCGGCCTGATCTGGCGCCGCTCCCGCGTGCGTTACTCCCGAGATCATGTACACCGTCTGCTGCCCAGCCTGGGCTGGCGATGGCACAAACATACCTGGCTGCCGGCCAGAGGGAAATAGGATCCTCGCTCCGCTTTCGTGCCGGCAGCGACCAGACGGCGAGTGCGGCGGCTGATTTTTACGTCCATATTCCTCGGACGAACCGGCGGCTCGCAACCGGATTTGCTAGAATTAAGACTGGAGTAGGCCTGCAACGCAGGTGTTGGCGCGAAGATCTTTTGAACCAATACTGGATCTCCGGGAACCCGTGTCAGACGGCTGGTGTGCATGGCCCGCGGCGGATTTCGGTCCGCGGCGGGAAAGCCTAAAGGCCGGCGCAGGGTTCCCACCTTATACAGGAGGTTCAGGATCTAGCTCCACACGGCGAAGTGGGCCGCTCCATTTTTATGGTGTCGCCGCTTTTTGCGTTTTCGATGGGCCCCGGACCCGGCATCGTTGCCACACCCGGCAAAGAAAAAAAAATGAGACTTCTATTTATTGGCGACATCGTTGGCTCGCCGGGGCGGCAGATTGTCGCCGACCATCTGGCGGATATTGTGCAGACGCGCCAGATCGATCTGGTTATCGCCAATGGCGAAAACGCCGCTTCCGGCTTCGGCATTTCGCCGCGGTTGGCTGATGGACTATTTGAGACTGGAATAGAAGTGCTGACCGGAGGGAATCACATCTGGGACCGCAAGGATATCCTCGATTACTTTCCCAAGCAGCCCAGGCTGCTACGCCCCGCGAATTTCGCGGACATGAATCCCGGCAGCGGGCTGTTCGTGGGTACGGCGCGCAACTCGGTGCCGTATGCCGTGTTAAACCTGCAGGGGCGGGTGTTCATGGCGGCAAATGATTGTCCTTTCCGGGCAGCCGATCGGGAGATTGCCCGCATCCCAACAGAAGTCCGCGTCATCTTTGTGGACTTTCACGCAGAAACAACAAGTGAGAAGGAAGCCATGGGCTGGTATCTGGATGGGCGCGTCTCGGCAGTGATCGGCACGCATACGCACGTCGCCACCGCGGACGAACATATTCTGCCCGGAGGAACCGCTTATCAGACCGATGTAGGCATGACTGGCCCGCACAATGGCGTGATCGGCATGGACAAAACGGCTATCTTGCGGCGATTTCTCGATGGCCAGCCGGCTCGATTCGAAGTTGCTACCGGCGA
>JAOAPW010000317.1 GCA_025463105.1 Candidatus Acidiferrum typicum
CCGGCGCGCTCGCCAACACCCAGCACGGTCGAGTGAACTACTTCGACGCCTTCCGCCAGCGCCATAATTGTGTTGGCAACGCCCATTCCGAAATCCATGTGGAAGTGAGCTTCGAGGCGCTTGTTGATGCGCGCTTTCACCTGGCGAACAAAATATTGAATGGAATGCGGCGAGAGGACGCCGAAAGTGTCGACGAGAGCAAGAGCGTCCATATGGCCTTCGTTGGCGACGCGCAGGATCAGGTCCAGCACCCATTTCATTTCCGCGCGGGAGAAATCGATCGGGAAGAACACGACTTCGAGACCTTGGGCGTGAGCAAAAGCAGTTGCTTCGATGGAAAGATCGATGGCTTTTTCGAGCGGCCATTTGTACGCGTACTTGATGATGTGCTCGCTCGAGGGCACTTCCATCACAATGCCGGAGACGCCGCAATCGAGTGCGCGTTTCACGTCGTCCACCATGCAGCGCGAAAACGCGAAGATCTGAGGGCCGAGGTTGCGCTTCACGATTTCCTTGATGGCCGCTTCATCGCTCGGAGAAACGACGGGCATCCCGGCTTCAATTCTGTGAACACCGGCTTCCGCGAGTCCCTCGGCAATCCTGATTTTATCGTCCTTCGTGAAGATGACACCGGTCTGCTGCTCACCGTGCCGCATAGTAACGTCGTGAAACTTGATCTGCTTCGCGAAATGAAGCTGAGAGCGAACGGATTCCTCGAAGTTCCAGGGGCTCACAAACCACTTGTCGGTTTTCCACGGCTGATTCGACATGATGACTTCCTCCAGAAGAATTTAGAATCTAATTGCTTCGCAAAGCCTTCAAAACGTCCGGATTGACCGGATTGCGAGGGGGGTGGCCGCTCAGGACGCGAACGACTTCTTCAGCAGCCTTGGTTTGCAACTCCTCAAGCGCTTCGACCGAATAAAAACTGGTGTGCGGCGTCAGAATCACGTTGTCGCGGCCGAATAAAGGTGAACTGGTTGGTGGCTCCATCTCCAGCACATCGAGCGCCGCGCCAGCCAGTTGTCCCGCATCGAGCGCCTTTGCAAGCGCCGCCTCATCCACCACGGGGCCCCGCGAGGTATTTACGATGACTGCGCCGGGCTTCATTTTACGAAATACGTCCGCGTTAAACAAATGGTGCGTCTCCGGCAACAGCGGTGTATGGATCGAGATGTAATCAGAGATGCGCACGAGTTGATCGAACTCTACGCGCTCGACCCCTGCCTGGTCCAGCACCGTTTGCGGCACGAAGGGATCGAAGGTGACCATCCGCAACCCGAACGATTTTGCCTTCGGCGCCACGAGTTGCGGGATTCGTCCGAATCCCACGAGACCCAGAACTGTCCCGCGAAGCCGGTGAATCGGCACCACCGCCGGCATCTCCCACCGTCCCGCATGGGCGCGCGCGCTGGAAAACGGAATCTTCCGTACCAATGAAAGCAGGAGCGCCATGGCGTGGTCAGAAACTTCATCGATGCAATAGTCGGGCACTTTCGTGACAACGATTCCCGAGGCCGTAGCGGCGGCGATGTCCACATTGTCCACGCCAATCCCAAATCGTGAAATGATGCGGCAGCGCTTCATCTGCCCAATCATCTCCGCCGTGATTTTTGCGTAGGTCACGAGCAGACCGTCGGCATCCCGCGCCACTTTAACGATTTCCTCCGGCGTGGGCTGCGAGGCCATGCGCAATTGGGCCCCGACCCGCGACACAACGCCGCGGGCCAGGTCCAGGTTTGGAAATACGGAATCAGAAACCGCTACCAGTGTTTGGGCCATGATTAACGGTTCATCGCCTCCTCCATGTGCTCCATCAGCGTGAACACCACGGGACCTTTGCCGGATACGAGTACGTTCTCCTCGAGGCGGCAAGTTTGCTGCAAGCCCGGATGTCCGGCGAAAGTTTCGATGGCGAAGTACATGTTCTCTTTGATCTCCGCCGGAAATTTCATGGAATACGCCCGCGACATCCACATTCCTTCATACAGCGTGATGCCGATACTGTGCGCGAACTGCTGCAGCGTCACGGTGCCGTATTTGTCGTCGTCATATTCCGGGAAGGCCGCGACCACATCGGCCGTGGTATTGCCCGGGCGCAATTTTTCGAGGCCGGCGTACATCGAATCGTACACTTCCCTGTACAGATCGATTTCTTTCTGCGTCATCTTCATTCCTTGAGCGCCGCCGCACTTGAAGCAGCGAACGAAATCGATGAAGTAGCCCGAAGGGCCGACGGCGTTGATGTCCACGATCACCAGGTCGCCCTGACGAATCAGTTTGTCTGTGGCCCAGCGCCGGTACGGGCTGGTGTTTCCTCCCGATGCCACGATGATGTCATAAATGATTTCGCAGCCGCGTTCGAGCATGAACTCATGCACTTTGGCTTCGATTTCGCGTTCACGGACGCCTGGCTTCAGCCATTCGTACTTGATCTTCCACATCGCCGCGTCGCCGATACTGGACGCTTGCTTGAGCAATTCGATTTCGTCGCGCGTCTTGACCACGCGCGCCCTTGAAACTGCCGGCCAGCCGTTAACAATTTTGATGCCGGTCTTCTGGAACGCTTCGAGCGAGGGCATATCAAAATTGTCAATGCCGATTTTTTCCTTGGCGACTCCCTGCTCCTTCAACACATCAACAACGCTTTCGGCCATGCGCCCGGCCATGTAGGGCACAGCGCCTTCGGCCCACTGCCAGGTGATTGCGGGACGAATGCGCCCCTCCATCCACGGCAAGTCGATTTCGGCGCAATGCAGGTCTGACCCGGCGGTTTCAAACAGCACGGGCTCGCCCGTATGCGTCACCACTGCGTAGCGAATGTTGATGTTGTATTTCCAATTTCCTTGATAGGACGCGGTGGCATAGCGAATGTTGGCTCCGGCGAAAAGCACCAGCGCTCCCAGGTCTTCCGTCTTCATCGACGCGCGCAGCTTCTCCAAACGCTCCTTGCGCAACCGGTCAAAATCCACACGATACTGCCAGTCCGCTCCCGTCTGGCTGTACAAACGCCGCGGATCCCACTCGTGTGGCTGCCCCAAGAATCTTGTGTCCATTATGTTTAAGACTCCCTTTCTTTGGATGATGTGAAATGCTGGTGCTTTTAGTCGATCTACTTAATTCTTTTAAGGATAACGGGCAAACGGAGAGTTTAACCCTAAAGTTCAATTATTTACACATGAACCTGTTTCACCCAAGGTGGTGTCGGGAGCATAGCGTAATCCTCAATCCCGCGTTTCGTAAAACCACAATTCGGCGCCTCTGTTGGCTCGCGCCGGAACGGCTACATACAGCGTATTGTGTTTTCCAACCTGCCCGTAATACGCGCTGGTCCGCGCACCAATCGCGGTGGGAATTTTCGCGATACGCTCGTAGCGGTCAGCATCGATTTGCTGGTAAACAAAAATAAAGCCTTCGCCGCTGGGAATATAAATGCGCTTGCGATCGGCGTCATACCACATGTCATCCGTGTCGGCCGCTCCCGGAAGGCTGGCAACCGTCTTGCCCGTATCCATATCCAGCACCAGCAGGCGCGCCGGACGCCGCGCGGCAACGAACAATCTCCGGTGCGCTTCATCAAGCGCCATGGGAAAGTTGGTTCCTGCCCCTTCGAGCTTCCATTTATCGATCTTGTGCGTGTTGCGATCGATCACCGCGATTTGATTGATGGAAGCCAGATTTACAAAAATCCTGGGGCCTTTCTCTTCCAGCTGAAACGATTCCGGGTGTGCGCCGACAACAAAATCTCCGAGGCGCTTATTACTGGTGACATCGAATACGCCGATGGCGCCTTCGGCATCATCACCGTACCCGACGAATACGTGTTTGGAGACTGGGTCGTAGCGAAGCTGATCCGCATCCTCGGAATATTTAACGCTGTCGATCGGTTTGTAGGTATCGGCGTCAAAAATTTTGCATGAACCATCGCCTTCATTTGAGACCACGATCCGGTTCGACTCAGGAATGTACGCGACCATTTGCGGTCTGCTGAAACCAGGATCCGTAAGGATGTGGATTCGCTTGCCTCGCTGAACATCCAGAACTTGCACAGAATCATTTCCATAAACCGCGGCGAAGACCCGGCCGCTTCGATTGTCTACGGCCATGTGATCAAAGCGGCCCTCGACATCAGGCATAGGAATGATTCGTACCAGGACCAGAGGAGCGAATTCGTCATTTGAGGGAGCTTCCTGTCCGTCAGCCGGATTGGGAAATGCAAACGCCATCAGAAGGATCAAATAAATAACGTAAGTTTTTTTCACACTTCCTCCGAAGATGGATAGGCCAATCAATAAATTACAAATGATATTCAATCAGGAAGCTTTTTCGCAGCCGGCGCAAGATCCTGTTCAGCCAGTCGAACATGAAATGGGCTGGCAATTTCGATCGGCGTAAATCTTATGCGGATTCGAACAATATCTCAAATCTTGCGTTTGGTAACCATTTTAGGAGTGGAGGGACCGCGCGGGCGAAATTTCGACACTTCGCCGTCCCTCTTTACTAGCACTGGAATGTAGCCTAAACTGATCCTACTTCAACGGTGGTGAGCGTAGCTCAGCTGGTAGAGCATCGGTCTGTGGCACCGAGGGTCGCGGGTTCAAACCCCGTCGCTCACCCCAAAATTCCCGCAATTCCTGGAAGACCTGCCTATTGAACTTCGTAAACTTTCACCGACGCTGCGTCTTTCCCATGACGCGGCGCGGCGACGTAGAAGCGTTTGAGTTCCGGCACCAGGATCGCCGTCTTCGCACGGAAGCCTGTCGGAATTTTGGCTAACTCTTCGTAGTGGTCGGCATCCTTCTGCGAGTAAACGACGGTGAATTCATTACAGGCTACGTAGATACGCTTGCCGGCGGAATCAAATGCCATATCGTCCGTCATTTCAGCCGTTGGCAAGGTGGCCACGATTTTTCCGGAATCCGAATCCAGGACAACCATGCTTGGTGGCTTGCGCCCGGCAACGAAAATGCGATGATTCGCCTCATCGAATTTGAGCGGAGTATTTCCGTGCAGGTCGCCCAGAGTCCAGGTGGTGGTCACCGTCTTTTTTTCTCTGTCGATAACCCCAACGAGACTCTTATCTCTGATGTTTGCGAAAATCCTGGGGCCGTTTTTCTCAATCGCCAGCGCTTCGATATTTGTGGAGTCCACTTTAATGTCGCCCACCTTCTTGCGAGTGCTGGTATCGACGATGTTGATCAATGAAAACGCCATCTTGGCGTCCGAGCCGCCAGCAGCAACATAAAAGAGATGTTTCGCGGGATCATAAGCCGACGAGTCGGCGCCTTTAGTCAGCTTCACGGTTTCAGTCAGAACATAAGAGCCGGTATCAAAAATCTTGGCTGTTCCGTCATCCCCGGAGATAACCCAAAGCTGCTTGGCATCGGGAAGAAAGAGCATTGAATGAGGCGCAGCTAAATCCGGGATCGTGTGAATCAGCTTGTTGGCTTTTGTGTCCAGCACCACCACGGCGCTATTTTCTTCCGCCGTCAGGAACA
>JAOAPW010000326.1 GCA_025463105.1 Candidatus Acidiferrum typicum
GCCGAGGATCGCGTCCTTGCGCAGTTGCCTCAATTGCCGCTGGGTCAACGAATCATGCTGGCGCGTCGAGGGTCGGCGCGCGTCGCCGGGGGACTCATCGCGCAGGGTCCCGAGCAGGTTGCCAGGATCGCACTGGACAATTCGTTTCTGACCGAGTCACAGCTTCTGCGATCGCTGGCCAAAGAAACCCTTCCTGTGCGGACCGTAGAGGTCATCGCCAAGCATGAGAAGTGGTCAAAACTCATGAATGTTCGCGTCGCTCTCGTGCGTCACCCGCACTCGCCTGTCGAACGAGTAATTTCATTCCTCCCTGATCTGCGGCTGCGCGATCTGGAAGACTTGCTCAAGCAATCGCGCCTTCCGGAAAATGTGCGAGATCATCTGCGCCGCGAAATTGCTTCCCGGAAATAAAAGAACACGCGAATCCAAACTTGACACCCCGCGATGCGGCACTTAGCATCCACTTCGAGGTGATTGGCGAATGACAACCGAGCCGCCGGTGGACGCGCCTGGCCAAACCGAGCGCCGCCAATATAATCGTCGCCGGTTAGTCGGAACGATTGAAATTGAGTGGGGCTCTTCCACATTGACAGGTTTGGTTCGTGACATCGGCCCTCAGGGCTTGTTTGTTGAATTGACGCCGCCACTGTGGGTGGGCGCCACATTTTTCGCGCGTCTGGTCGTCGATCCTCCCCTCCAGCTGAATTGCACGGTGCGCAGAGTCGAGCCCGGAACGGGGATTGCGGTAACATTTGAGTTGGCGGAGGAGAGCGGCAAGGCCCAATTGGAAAAACTCTTGGCGCAGCTGCCGAAGGTATGACACGGTGTCTTGATTGCGGGGCCGACCGGACGGCCGATCAGTGTCCTGCGTGCGGCCTGACCTCTGCCGCCGCGGAACTTGTCGTACGGCGCCGGCTGGTGAGGCGCACTGCGTTTTTCCTTGTCGGCATTATTGTGTTCATAGGCGCAAGCCAGGTGTTTCCCCCGCTTGAGATTGATGCCATCCTGATATTCGCAGGTATCGTTTTCTTTTTTTCTCTGGCGCTGGGTTATTGGATCGACGTTCGGGCGCGGAAACGGCAGGAAGTTGAAGTCCTTAAGCGCATTTACTTTGGGATGATCCCTGTGCCTTGGATTTTCGCAGGCATGCTTTTTCTGAACGGCAAACTGGACACTTCGCCTCCGATCCGGGTTCCCGCCACTGTCGTCGGGAAATTTTCAACCAATGGTATTCCGCGCAGCCGCCGCCTGGTGGTTACTTCGTGGCGGAGCGGTCGCCGTGTCGAACGGATCGCGGTGGATCAAAATGACTACGACCGCTTCAGGCGGGGGGATGACATCGTTGTCCAGGCGCAGAAGGGCGCCTTTGGCCTCCCCTGGGTCAACGGCGTATATCGCCCGTAGTGGGGCGAATGATTTGCATATCTCGCGATTCCACACGAAAGAAGAATTGACCGCTTATGGAAATTCCTGATTCGCTCAGCGACAGATTTCCATTTCTTGAAGCGCTGAGCGAACAATGGGAACCCGTATCGCGCCGCGCTCTGGTTGGATGGGTGATTTTTTATGTAGTTCTGCTCGGGAACGCAATTTTTCACGGGACACTTCTGCAATGGTTCGACCTGGTTTTCCTTCCCATTCACGAAGGCGGACATTTGTTATTCCGATTTTTCGGCGAATGGATGACGGTTGTTGGAGGAACATTCCTGCAATTATTCGTCCCGTTCGCACTTGCGGTTTATTTCGTGCTCAAAAGGCAATCGGCCGGCGCTACTTTTTCTGCGTTCTTTTTCTTTGAGCAATTTCTGCCGATCGGAATCTACATGGCCGACGCGCGATGCGAGTGCCTCCAATATGTAACCGTGGGCGATGCGGAAAATGCCGAGCATGACTGGTTTTATCTTTTCTCGCATTTAGGATTACTCGAACACGACACGCAGATTGGCAGCATTGTCCGCGTCCTGGGCTGGATCGGAATGATCGGCACCATCGCCTGGTTTGCCTGGCGATCCTGGCGCAATGCGTGAACCCGCATAAGATTTCATCAGTCTTATCACGCGAATGCTTACGAGGCCGCGTCGTGGTAAATTAGTCTGGTTATGAAACGCATCGTCGTAGTGGGTGCGGGTTTTGGCGGCCTCGAGGCCACCGCGGATCTTGACGGGATGTTTCGCGGCGATGCGGGCGTCGATATTATTCTTATCAGCGATCAGAATTATCTGTTGTTCACGCCCCTTCTACCTCAAATTGCGTCCAGTTTTACGGACCCTCGCCATATCGTCCAGGCGGTTCGCGAAATTCGTGGAAACCGTAAATTTCGTTTTCGCCGCGAGACCGTGCGTGCCGTTGATCCCGGGAACCGTCGACTGGTGCTCGAATCCGGGCCGCTCGAGTACGACGCCCTGCTGCTGGCTCCTGGCTCATGCACGGATTACTTTAATATTCCGGGCGCTCGCGAAAATAGCTGGGATTACAAGTCTCTTCAGAACGCAGTGGAGTTGCGTGACCGCATTATCGATTTATGCGAGCACGCCGATCATACCGATGATGCACAAGCGCGGCGCAGAATGCTCACTTTTGTGGTGGTCGGCGGCGGCTACACCGGAATCGAACTCGTCACGGAAATGCACGACTTCCTGTTCCGCTATGTGGCGCGCGTATATCGCGGAATCCAGGCGTCTGAGATTCGCCTGCTCGTTCTGGAGATGGCGCCGGACATTCTTCGCGGCATCGGGCCGAAGCTGGCCCAGCACGCGCGCAAGCGGCTTGACGTTTCCGGAATCGAAATTCGCCTCTCGACGCGGGTCACGCGCGTGCTCGAAGGCGCGGTGGAAGTCAGCGGCGGCGAAACCATCGCGGCCGATACCGTCATCTGGACTGCCGGTGTACGCGCCTCCGAACTGATCGAATCATTGCCGGGGCCGCACGACCGTATCGGGCGCGCAGTCGTAAACGCGCACATGCAACTGGAAGGGCATCCGGAAATATTCGTGGTGGGCGATTCCGCCGCGGCTGTTACCGCCCCTGATACTCCGCGCGTTGCCCCAGCGGCAATCCAGCAAGGACGTATCGCCGCGCGCAACGTCCGGCATGCGTGGCGCGGCGAACCGCTCGAGAGCTTCGACTACAAATCGCAGGGCATGCTCGTGTCACTGGGAATGAACTACGCCGCGGTCGACGTCGGCGTAATCAAGTTCAGCGGATACTTTGCATGGTTATTCTGGAATGCGGTGCACCTGTATAAATTGGTGGGGCTAAAAAAACAAGTGCAGGTGGCCGGGGACTGGTTGCTGGGCCTGATTTTTCCGCGCGACGCCGCGATTATGCGAAGGCCTGGCCGTTGCAGGATCTGCGACGCGAACGATCGCTGCTAAATTGAGAGAATCCCCGCCTCTGAATAGGCGGGCTGCAAAAAATCATCAGACTGGCGAAAATTTGTTGTAGCCCGGGTCTTCAGACCCGCGGACGTGATGTGGCCGCCGGCGCTCGCATAAATATCCAATACAAAATGAAACTCATCCCGAACCCCACGAACCAGGCGTAGTCATACAGCACGCGCAGGGAAGGCGCAACGAGCCCGATAAATGCCAAAGCTGCTCCCGCCGCCAGCGCTGCCATGGCGCGCCAGTTGACGCCGCCTGAAAATTCATAAAATCCCCGGCGCAAGTATAAATCCTCGACCAGGATAATTTTCTTACGCACGATAAAGTAGTCGCAAATCATCACGCCCGCGATAGGTCCGAGAAATCCCGAGTAACCGACCAGCCATCCAAAAATATAGTTGCTGTAGTTGGCAAGCAGCTTCCACGGCTGAAACACGGCGACACCCACCACGCAGGTGATTAAACCGCCGGTGCGAAAGCTGATCAGGCGCGGCGAAAGGTTTGAGAAATCGTTGGACGGCGAGACCATGTTCGCAGCAACATTTACGTTCAACGTCGCGAGCAGCAGCGCTAGCATGGCGATCACGACTGCAACGGGATTTCCCAGGCGCGCGAGCACTTGCACCGGATCCCAGATCGCTTGTCCGAAGATGATGGCGGTAGCGGAAGTAACCGCGACTCCGATAAACGAATAGAACGTCATGGTCGTTGGCAAGGCGAGGGCCTGGCCGAGCACCTGGGCACGCTGGCTTCGCGCATAGCGCGTGAAGTCAGGAATATTCAGCGCCACCGTGGCCCAGAATCCAACCACGCCGGTAAGCGATGGAATGAAAAAATGGAAAAATTCACCGAAGGTTTGAAATTTTGAAGGCGCGGCCAGCATGGTTCCGAAGCCGCCGGCCTTTACCACAGCCCATGCGAGCAGCGCCACGCCAATCACCAGAAGAAAAGGCGCGGTGACTCCCTGGAGAATCTTGATTGTCCTGATGCCTCGCATAATCACGAGCACGTGCAGCAACCAGAACCCGGCGAAACAAATCCACACCCCCGCGGCATAATCCCGCCAGGAGGGAACCAGCGCCACGACCATCGCATTGATTGCTTCGCCGCCGATCCAGGTTTGAATGCCGAACCATCCGCACGCCACCAGAGCACGCAGAATTGCCGGTACATTTGCTCCGAGTACACCGAACGAAGCACGCGCAAACACGGGAAAGGGAATTCCATACTTCGCGCCCGCGTGGGCATTCAGCAGCATCGGCGCAAGCACCAGGACATTGCCCAGAAACACCGTAAAAATCGCCTGGCGCCAGCTCAGTCCTCCGGCGATCATGCCGCTCGCCAGCATGTAGGTGGGAATGTTGACGCTCATGGCTATCCACAGCGCAGCGTAATTGTACGTGCTCCAGCTGCGGCGCGACGCCGGAATTGGAGCAAGATCTTCGTTATAAAGAGAACTCGATTGGATTGTTTTGGCATCGAGAACGTTGGAGTGGATGCCGGAGTGGCCGTGAGGATCGGGCGCAGTCATATTTTAATAGCGCCCGCGCAAATCGGGCATTTGAGGAATCTGGATATCCACCAGCCTGCCTTCCTCGGTCAGTTTCACGCGAACGCGCCACGCGGAACCGATGTCGCGGGTACTCCAATCGGAAGCCGCGAGAGGCTTTTCCGGCTTATCTGTTTCGCGCCACAGCAAATCCTCGCCCTTGTGATCGATTTTTGCGGATGGAATTTCGTAAACCATCTGATTGCGCACATAAATCACCAATACACGCGTACCCAGCTGCAGCAGGAGCGGATCGAATTTTTTCCCTGCGTGGTAAAGACTCCACTGCTTTGGAGCGCGGTCGTCGATGCGCAGCACCGCATCGGTTATCGGTTTCCAGGTGATCTTTTCGGCGGCATACGCGCCGAAAGTGATTGCGAGGAACGACGCCGCCAGTCCCGCGGCTGCCCTTATTTGCGCTCGTCCAATTCTTAACATTGGGACTCGATCTTCAATCCCACTCCACGGGTAATAGTTTTTTGTTCACGACCACGTACTTTTTCTTCCTGGCAAACTCCACCAGGTCCACCAGCAATTGCACATCGTTTTCGCAGTATTTGCAGACTTCTTCCTTGCGGCCATCGCGCCACCACTGAACAATTTCCAACCCGTTGCCGGTTTTTTGGTGTCCCAGGGTTTCACGCGCGAGGTCATCGAGTTTGATGCGGAATCCAAGCTTGCGGTGCAGTTCGGCCAACAGATCGAATGATCTCGGAACCAGGTTGCCCACCGAGTGATAGCCGCGAAGAACTTCGAAGTCGAAGCGGTCTCCGTTAAAAGAAATAATGCGCGCAAAACGGCCCATCTCGAAAATCAGCGCCTGCACGTCCTCTTCAAACCAACGCCTGAAATAGTTCTTGTCGTCCCAGGTAACGGCGACGGCAAGACCAAACTTCGCGATATTCGACCAACCTCCCTCGACTTCGTGTGAAAGGCGAAGGGTTTCGATGTCAAAGAAAATTTCCTTTTCGCTGTCGGGAAAAAGGCTGGGTGTAGTTGACATCGTGTCTGGATATACTTTTGGTGTCGATTTTCCTCTCGTGCCGGATCAATTTGCACCTGAATGGTGAATGCTATGCGGGGAAAGGTCAAGGGGTGAGTGTGAAATGAGGAACAGCGGACCGGAGCATTAACAGCGGTATCGGTGATGGGGCTCGCTACTTACCGGCCGTTTGAAGGGATATTTCTTCTTCGATGGCGCTTGTAATTTCAGGAGAAACGTCCACAAACTCGACACCGACTCCCACACCCTTCAGGCAATAACGGACCTCACCGCGAGCCTCGATCAGGACACCGGTGCGCGCCAGACGGAAGCGCAGTTTGAGCACCGCGCCCTCCGGGTAATCCGTTTTGGTATTAAT
The DNA here is from genome assembly GCA_025463105.1 of Candidatus Acidiferrum typicum. Taxonomy (GTDB): domain Bacteria; phylum Acidobacteriota; class Terriglobia; order Acidiferrales; family UBA7541; genus Palsa-360. The sequence continues at coordinate 6,294 of JAOAPW010000326.1, forward strand.
GAACATTCCGTGGGCACTAAGATCGGGCGACCTCATGGCAACGTTTTCGGTCGAGCCCTCGTGGACCACGCATAGTTCACTCAGTTGGGGATAGCGAATATCTTGCCTGATGGCGATTGTCGTTTTCCTTTCACTGTCATTTATGACTGAAGAATCTTTTCGTCAACCAACTTATCCCTGCCAAAGCTCTTGGGTTGAGAATCTTGCAGGCATCGAGCTCCGCAGTAAGGGCAAAATCTGAATGCCGGAAGAATCTCAAAGCCACAATTCAAGCATTCGGAGCTTGATACGTTTTCAAAGCTCAGAACTCGGAGAATCTCTTCCAGAGTCGTAGTGCCGGCCCGCAATTTTTCCATTGCGTCGTCCTGCATCGAACGCATTCCATTCGACCGGGAGGTTTCGCGAATTTTATCCGTATTTCCGCTCGAACGGATCACCCCCCGTATGGAATCATCGAAACGCAGCAATTCATAAATTCCAACTCTGCCTCGGTAACCTGTGTGATCGCATTTTTCACAGCCGGCGGCGACGGCCATGGTCGCGGGGGGATTGGGTATCCCAACCTGCGCCAAGCGCGCCTGGAATTCGGGGGTGGCAGCTTGCACGACATGACAACTGCACAGTCTTCGCACCAGACGCTGGGCCAGAATTCCCGTCAAGGATGAGCTGATTATGTAACCCTGGACCCCCAAATCAAGCAGCCGTATGATCGCCGAAACGCTGTCGTTGGTGTGCAGAGTTGAGAGTACGAGGTGGCCTGTTTGCGCCGCCTTCATGGCAATCTCTGCTGTTTCCTGGTCCCGAATCTCGCCCACCATGATGACGTTCGGATCTTGACGGAGTATGGAGCGTAAGACGCCAGGGAACGTCATACCAGCCTTGGTGTTGACGTGGGCCTGGTTAATGCCGGGCAGGACGTATTCGACCGGGTCCTCAACCGTAACGATATTGACCGACGGCCTTCGAAGCTTGTGAAGAGAGCTGTAAAGCGTCGTGCTCTTCCCCGAACCCGTAGGTCCTGTAACCAGGATCATGCCCTGCGGCAGGGACAGAAGTTCCGTGAGTGTTGCGGAAATATCCTCCGGAAGTCCAAGATCAGCAAAAGAGCTTAAGGGCGCGCTTGTCTCCAGCAGTCGAATCACCACCTTCTCTCCATACTGAGTGGGAAGGGACGAGACCCGAAGATCGATCTGCCGAGTCCCCAGAGTAATCATGAAACGTCCATCCTGAGGAGACCTGCGCTCGGAAATATCCATATCCGACAGAATCTTGATACGCGAGATGAGTGATGTTTGCAGGGCTCGCGGGATGGATTGAAGATCGCGCAGGACTCCGTCCACGCGGATCCGTACAGCCGTCTCCGCGGCGCGCGGTTCTATATGAATATCGCTGGCGTGCTTGGCCATCGCGATTTTGATGATTTCCGAAACTACCCGCACGGCAGGCGTTTTTCTTTGCCGCAAATCGGCCTGCATTTCCTGGATGGCTTCCTGATTAGACTGGCGAGAGCTGGTCGAGACGAATTCAATTTCTTCAACCGCCGGATTTTGCTGATCGTCCGAGTTCGCGCCGTATGCGGTTTCCGTCTGGCCATCATAATATTTGGCGATCGCTTTCTTAATTTCAGCGCGGAATGCCTGGCGCGGCGAGATTTCAACTCCAGTGGTAAAGCGCAAATCGCCGATGGCCGCCAGATCCTGCGGCGCGGCCATGGCAAGGATCAGGCGCCCGCGCTCGAGGCGAATCGGAAGGACACAGTAACGCTCGGCCGCGGCGCGTTGAACAAGTTTGATCGCTTCCGGAGCGGGCACTACTGCCGAGCAATCCAGGTAGGGTATGTGCGAAACCTCTTCAAGCGCGGCGGCCAGATCCTCCTTTTCAACAAAGCCTCGTTCCAGCATCAATTCACCGAGGTGCAACATCTTTCCCTGTTGCTCGGCGATTGCCAGAATAAGATCTTCAGGCGTGATTTTCCCTCGATCACGCAGCACCTCACCCAGTTTCTTCTTCTTCATTGAAGCCTCTGTCGTGCAGAACGCATCAGACGGCCGCTACCCAACTCTATAGCGAGCTATCAGCGGAGTTATAACTGTTTGCCTGATTTTACAGTACCAGCGCCCGTGGCACAGTGAAACATAAATTGGGCGCACCTGTGTCAAATAGAAACCTGTCCTATACCTTTATGGTTAAAAAGCATTTAGCTTATTTGTTTGAGGAGGCAGGTATTATTACCTCTCCCGGAAACAGCGGGATACTTCAACTGGTAAGGCGGCGTTGGACTTACGGAACTTGCACAAGTCGATGAGTTTAGCGAGGCTGTTGAATTATGGCCTTACTTCCGAAAATGACTTGTCGAGCATCTGAATGGCCTCGTCCACGTCAGATTTGGCGATATTCAGCATCGGAGAGAGGCGGATCACATTGCTGTAGAGGCCGCCCTTGCCGACGAGCAGTCCGTTATCGCGCGTGCGCTCGAGCAATTGCGCGGTTGACTCCGGCGCCGGCTCCTTGGTCTCGCGATCCTTCACTAGCTCAAGCGCCAGCATCAACCCCTTGCCTCGCACGTCTCCTATCACGGGGTATTTCTGCTGAAGTTCCTCCAGCTTGCCGCGAAAGTAGGCGCCGACCGTCTCCACGTTCTCGAGAAGCCTCTCCTCTTCGATGAACTCGATGGTCGCCTTGGCCGCGACGGAGGTCACCGGATTGCCGCCGAAAGTGGAAATCGTCAGCCCTTGATACGAGGCTGCAAGCTCTTTCGTGGTAATGGTCGCGCCGACGGGTGCGCCGTTGGCCATGCCTTTCGCGCACGTCATGATGTCCGGCGTGACCTCCCAGTGCTCGATCCCAAACCAATGCTTGCCGGTACGCCCGAAACCAGTCTGGACCTCATCAGAGATAAATAATCCGCCATACTTTTTCACCGCCTTAAAAACAATCTTGAAATATTCGGGCGGCGGCGTGATGAAGCCGCCTACTCCCTGGATTGGTTCGGCAATGAACGCGGCGATCTGACCGCTGGTGCCCGTCTGGATCAGGTTTTCAACGTCCTTGGCGCAGGCAACCTCGCAGTCAGGATATTTCAAGCCCAGCGGACAGCGGTAACAATAGGGATTGATGGCATGTGCGATGCCAACGCTGATAATTCCGGATTTGCGCCACGGTGCCTGCGCGGTAACGCTTTTGGTCAATGACGATCCGCCGGAATACGCGTGCCTGAGGGCCACGATGTCGTAAGACCCCGTGGACATTCGAGCCAGCAGGATGGCAGCCTCGTTCGCCTCCGTGCCGGAACTCGTGAAAAAACTCGATTTCAGAGCGCCCGGCGTTATCTGAGCGACTTTTTCCGCCAGGGCCACGATTGCTTCGTTGGGGTAAAGCGTCGAGAGGTGCTGCAATCGATCGACCTGCTCCTTGATGGGGCCTGTGATCCTGGGATTCGCGTGTCCCACGGAAACCGTCAGGATGCCGCCAAAAAAATCCAGATACTTGCGCCCTTCGACATCCCAAACGTATTGCATCGAGCCGCGATCCGCCACCAGCGGCTGCTGATAAAAATTCGTGACTGCGGGCCAGAGATATTCCTTGTGTTTACGAATGACTTCTTCGCTGCGTGTGATTTGCTTTGTCGGCGTGG
>JAOAPW010000365.1 GCA_025463105.1 Candidatus Acidiferrum typicum
CGGCAACAGGAGCAGCGGCAAAAGCAGTTCGCGCAGGCGGGCCTGCGCGGCTATGGCGGAAAATACTGTGCCCGTCGTGGCCAGGCCGATGGTGCCGAGCGCGAGAACCAGGACCATCGGCGCGAGGATGGGAAAAATTGCAATGTTGTACAAAACCGCGAACACCGGCAGCAAGATCAGTTCAACCAGAAGCAGAAACAAAAAGTTTGCCGCCATCTTCCCTGCCAGGATGCTGAACGGATCAATCGGGGCCAGACGCAGAGCAGCGAGCGTGTCATTGGTCTGCTCGCGCAGGAAAGATGGCTGTAACATAAGAGACCCCGCGAAAAGAAACGCCAGCCATAGAAGTCCCGGGCCAAAACGGCGCGATTCCGAAGACGTAGGATTGAAAGTGAAACTAAACAGGACGATTACAATTAAAACGAACACGATGGTGGTGCCCAGCAATTCGCGCGAGCGGAATTCGGTGCGAAGTTCCTTGGCGAGGATCGTGGCAGTAGCGTGCACGAGGCTCATCGCGCGTCACCTTCGGCTGTTTCGCGGACAGCGGCCAGAGCCAGGACGCCATAGGGGTCGCCGTTTGGGCCGGAATCGTGTGTGACTTCGCCGCTTTCGAGGCGAATCGCGCGCGTCACCGAGCCTTGCGTTTCGTTTCGTCCGTGCGTGCTCATGACGATGGTGCAGCCCTCGGCATGCAGATTCGCGAGCGTGGCGCCCAACCATTGCTGACCTTCAGGATCCAGGCCCGCGGCAGGTTCATCGAAGAGAAGCAATTGCGGAGAGGCAAGCAGGGCGCGAGCGATGGCCAGACGCTGCCTCATGCCACGTGAGAATGTTCTGACCATATCAACAGCGCGTCGGGACAGGCCAACCGGCTCGAGAGCTTGACGCGCTCGCGCGACCGGATCCGGTAAATTAAAAAGTTTTGCGAAGAACACAAGGTTCTCTTCGGCAGTCAGTTCGTCATAGACCAGAGTGTTGTGAGCGACCATTCCGATGCGGTGCTTGATGACGTCGGACGAGAGTGCGGAATCCCCGGAGGAAAACGTAAGCTGGCCTTTCGATGGACGGGCGAGCAGCGCGGTGATCTTCAAGAGCGTTGTTTTTCCGGAGCCGTTGTGGCCCACGAGAGCGACGCACTCGCCCGCACCGATTTCCAGCGAAATACCCCGCAACGCCATGCGCATACCATAACGTTTCTCAATTCCGGAGAAGCGGACGCTAAGTCCACTGTTGGGGCCACCGTCACGACCGTAGTTGGGGCCATTCGTGGGGAATGATTGCGGAGTGGCCACGCCGGACGGCTCAGCCCTGGACCAGTTCGCGCAGCAATTGTTCCGCGCGGCCGCGTTCCCGGGCATACTCCTCGTCAGAAATTGTGCCGGCCTGGCGGCGCAATTCCATTCGCAAGAGACTGTCCTTGAGCGATTCGAGATTCGTATCCACTTCCTGCTGAATCTTTTCATCGAGTGGAACCGCCGGCGCAGATTTTGATGTAGACAAAGGCGGAGGCGAGCTCGGCTTCGATTGCGCAGGCCGCTTGACCTTGTTCGCTCTCGGTCCTGGGGACGTGGACGTCGCGGGGACGTTCGGTTGCGCCAAAACCGGCTGACGGAACAGAAGTCCCACACCGACCGCAAAAATTGCCGCGAGGCCGCCAAGCAAAATCCATTTATCGTTGTCGAGGCGCGCGGGAGCTGTCTGGACGGTAGCACTCGGGCCGGAATCGGATCCCGAATCTCGGCCGTTCACTTGATCGGGCGGCCCCGACGCTGACTGTTCGGACGGGGGAGGAGCCGTGCCGTTAATCGCGATATCGAAGGCAGTTCCCGCCTTTATGGAATCCTTGGAAAACACATTAAAACCCTGCTCTGTTCCGGCGGCGTTGAATCCCGGGCTGGAAATCTGCATGGTCGGGGGAATGACGAGCAGGACGCGTTTCGCGTCGTAACTGGAGGGTGCGCGCACGGTCGCGTGATTGCCGGTGTAAGGAAGCACATAGGAAAGGCGCACCCCGTTCTGCCCAGGCTGGAAGGCGTAGGCGATCGCGTAGCGACCCTTGCCTTTGTCGATCGTTCCCTGCTTCACGGGCATGCCGGAAGGGCCAAACGTGGAAACCTGATCTAGTTCAGCGCCGGCTGGAAGGGTGAATTCGAAATTACCATCCTGTTTGAAATACGCGGCAGGGGGATTTGAATTATTGGTGATGGAATATTCCTCGCCGACCATCAGCCTGTCCCCGTTGGGTTGGAAGACGAGCAGGCGCAACGGAATTTGCAAGGCATTAGGATTCGTCGTGGGCTCGAATACGGTCACGTCCACCGTCGTCTTTCCGGGAGTGAGCGGCTGATGAAAAAACACGCCACGATACACGGCTCGGATAAGCATGGGACCCGCGCCTATCGCCGGGTTGTCAATATGGTAGAGACCTTGAGCGTCGGATTTCGTGCTGGCTACGACCTGCATACCGCCCTGCAATTGAATCAACAGGACGTCGACTCCGGGAGCGGGCTTGTTGCCATTGGTGCCGTTGTGGATGACGCCGGAAACTGTTCCGGCGTGGGCGGCGGCCGCAATCATTAGCGCGACGGCGAGGCGCAAAAACTGTCGAATCAAGCGTGTCTTCATGAACTTGATGATTCCCTTAGAACTGCGATACCGCGGCTCCAAATCGAACAAATCGCCGCTCCGGTCCTGACCGGGACGGGCTACAAAAACCTGATACACGGAAAAAGATTTCTTTTCCCGACTAGGATCGCGGGGACGATGGTACCGCTGGATCACGCCGCGCAATGGGAGCCTGATTCCCCGTGACGTTTTCAATTTCCAGAAGCACTTGAGCAGCTTCCGACTCCAGGGAATCTCTCATCTGTTCGTAATCCTGCTCGGCATATTTCCCGGCGCGATTTTCAAATTTCAGATCGCGTAAATTCTCGTAGATCGAATCGCGGCGCTCGAGCAATTGATCGAGTTGCGAACGGTGCGGGGCCGAATCCGCTTCATCGGGCTCAATCCAGAAAACAAACGTCAGGACCGCGAGCGTGAGCACGAGGCACGCGGAAAGCATCACCGCGTCGGGCAGAACAATAGCGGCGTAAGCCAGGGTAAACAGCATCATTCCTCGGTTTCCTTATCCGCTTGACGGCGAGCGCGCTCCAGTTGGACGCTCCGTACTTCGGAAGCCAAAGTTGCCGAAGCAGCCGGTGCGGTCGCGGAAGCGAGTCTGTGAACATCACGTTGGCGCCACATGCGGATGATCACCAGGACAATTCCAAGACCCAGCGCGAAAGTCACGCCCGGAATGTACCACGCAATGCTGTTGAACCCCGTGGAGGGCGGCGCGCTCAGTACTTTTTCTCCATACTCCTGGACGAAATCCTGAACAATCAGGTCGTCAGCCTCGCCCGAAGCGACGTGCTGATCGAGTTCCTTGAGCATGGGGCCGGAAGATGGGCAATTAATGTGATTGCATTGCGTGAGAATCTGGCCGCAGCCGCACATGCACATCACCTTCTCGCCCAAAACCTTGGCACGTTCGGTTTTTTGCGCGTCCACATGCAATGGAAGCATCGCGGAGGCTATGCCGACGATGGCGGAAAAAATCAGCGCGAGACTGCGGCGTTTGGTGAGAAGTCGAACACGTCTCCCCGAGCCTTCAGGGGTTGAAACCCCTGAAGGCAGGTGGATATTTATGTCGCGGCTGAAGCCGCAACCCACAAACACTCTCGTCATTCTCAATAAACTCTTAAACATTGTCTTTCGGAAGCTGCGATCTGGCCGAAATTGACGCGCGAGCCGCCTGCCTTCCATCACCGCCGAACGCTGGAGAACCTTCCGCGGCCGGAGACATGACCATCACGGCCTGCCGATTCGGCAGCAGCGCCAGGATCGTTCCGAGAACCACAACCAGACCACCGAGCCAAATCCATTTCACGAGCGGATTCAGGTAAGCGTGAATGACAGGAAGATTGCTGTCGGGACTGCGTCCCGCGTACACCACGTACAAGTCTTCTTTCAGCGTCGAGGAGATCGCCACCATCGTGCCGGACTCTTCATTGGACGGATAAAATCGGCGCTGGGGATAAAGCATCATTACGGACTTGCCGCCTTTATCGACGTCAATCGTGGCGCGCTCGGCGGAATAATTTGGTTGCTGGTCGGAATCGAAATTCTGCAGGTGAAGAGTGTAGGGTCCAATCGCCATCGCTGA
>JAOAPW010000375.1 GCA_025463105.1 Candidatus Acidiferrum typicum
GTACCGCTGGGCAAGATTTATGAATGATGTGATGCGATGAGACATACGAATCAGAAATCACGAATCACGATTTACGAATCACAAGTTACCAGTCACCAGTCACCAGTCACCACATATGGCCACTTCAACTAAACAGGACTACTACGAACTGCTGGGCGTGTCCCGCAAGGCGCCGCAGAAGGAAATCCGGCAAGCGTACCGGAAACTTGCGCGCAAATATCACCCTGATCTGAATCCAGGCGATAAATCGTCGGAAGAAAAGTTCAAGCAGGTGCAGGAAGCTTACGACGTTCTCTCGGATGCCAAGAAACGCCAGATGTACGATCAATTCGGCTTCGAGACTTCGGCCCCAGGCGGTATGCCCGAGGGCGTCGATCCTGGCGACGTACAATTCGATTTCGGCGGATTCGATTTCGGCGGAGGGGGCGGCAGCGGAGGAGGCGCGGGCCCGAGCTTCCGCGATTTGTTCGGCCAGTTCTTCCGTGGCGGCGCGCCGGCCGAGGCGCCTTCGCGGCCCGCAGCCGGATCGAGTCTTGAGTACCAGATTGAAATAACATTCTGGGAAGCCGTGCACGGCACGGTGAAAAAACTCACCATCGCACGCCTGGACACCTGCACGGAATGCCACGGCACCGGGACGGTCGGCCAACCCCAGACCTGCACAGCCTGCAACGGCACCGGGCAGGTCACGCAAACCAGCGGAAAGATGCGCTTCAATTTGACTTGCCCACGTTGTGGCGGCACCGGACGCGTTCGAAATATTTGCCGTGTCTGCGGTGGCGAAGGCCGCGTGCGGCGTTCCGAAACGATTGAAGTTCGAATTCCTGCGGGAGTGCAGACGGGCTCGCGCGTGCGCGTTCCTGGCCACGGGAATGCCGGAGCGGCCGGTGCGCCTCCCGGTGACCTGTACATCATCACAGAGGTGCTGCCGCATCCTTTTTTTGACCGTCGTGGCGATGATCTTTACACGGTCGTGCCGATCACGGTGACTGAAGCGGCGCTGGGCGCGAAAATTGAGGTGCCCACGATTGATGGCCGCTCCCTGTTGCGCGTTCCGCCGGGCACGAACAGCGGTCAGAAGCTGCGTTTGCGGGAAAAAGGCGTACCGTCGCTTCGCCGGCCGGGGCATCGCGGGGATCAATACGTGGAGTTGCAAATCATTGTTCCAAGGCCCGTCGACGAGCGCGTGAAGGAACTGTTGCGCGAACTGGAGCGGGTAGCTCCTGAGCATCCGCGCAAAGATCTATTTGAACGGGCCAAGGCTTAGGGCGCGGGCTCTACTTGTTTACCCTGAATCCAGAAGGGGGAGCCCGCTGCAAAAAGGTGCGGGCCTACTTGGAGCCCGCCGGAAAACAGCCGCGGGTTCTGATTGAAACCCGCCAGAATTAAAGGAGCGCTGCCATGCCGCGCACCAATGTAAATCCGAAAAGAAAGAAGGCCCGCGCCGGATACATGATTTCGGCGGTTGCCGAGCTTTACAAGCTGCATCCTCAGACTCTGCGTTTGTACGAACGCGTGGGCTTGTTGAAACCATCGAGATCGGAAGGCAACACACGGCTGTATACCGACTCTGACCTGGAACGGCTCGAGGTCATCCTCACATTGACTCGCGAGATGGGAGTCAACCTGGCAGGAATCGAAATCATCCTGAACATGCGCGAAAAGATGGCCGAAATGCAGCACCAGATGGAAGCGTTTACCTCATTCGTGCAGCAGGAATTGGCCCGGGGAGTCAGGTCCGCGACATCGCGTCCCCCAGACGATGCGCTGGCGCGCCTTTCGCCACCAAAGGCAATTCGAGTGCATAAGGCGTGAATCGTGATTCATGATTTGTGAATCGTGATTCGTGTTGTGCGGACGGTTTGGTAGGCGTACAAGGTCAGAACTACTATTTGAAATTTCAAATTTGAAAGCCAGGAGCGCAGCAGAGAGAATACGTAATTCGTGACTCGTGATTTGTGATTCGTGCTAAACGTAGCCCCGCTCCGATCGATCATTCAACTTTCGACCGTTAACTCCCAACTTCAATAAATTCTTCTGACGAGTCACCAATCACGACGCACAAATTGCGCGTTACATATCACGATTCACGAGTCACGCCTTTTCCACACTGCTACTGGTTTCCACAGAGGGTGACCGCTTGCGCATCCGTGTGCACGCGCCTATGCTGACGTTATGGCTCAACCAGATTGCACGCTTTGCGGCGGCACAGGATGGAAAACCGTCGAGCGCTTAGCGGAAGATGAAAAACCAAAACGCGTTTCCTGGGAGAAGCCCATCGAGGGCACGGGTGAAAAAAGGCGCGTTTGGGCCGTGCCTTGCGATTGCACGGGCAGCGACCGCGCCGCGCGGACGATCGCGCGCGCCCGCATTCCGCGCCGCTACGAACATTGCGACTTCGACAACTTTGACACGGACCTCTACGAAACCGGCCGCGAATCCGCCGCGTGGAATCGCAGCCTCGAGCAGTCCAAGCTGGTCGTCGAAGCATTTGCGCGCGACTATCCGGTTGGGACGGAAACGGGCTTGCTCTTAATGGGGCCATGCGGAGCGGGTAAAACGCATCTGGCGGTAGCCGCGCTTCGTCAGATCGTTGTACGCGGACACACCGGACTATTCTACGACTATCGCGAATTGCTAAAGGAAATTCAGGGCAGCTATAACCCCGAAAGTCAGTCGACCGAATTGGGCGTGCTCGAACCGGTGCTGACCGCCGACGTGTTGCTGCTCGATGATTTAGGCGCAAGCAAACCTTCGCCGTGGGCGCTCGAAACCGTTGGACACATCCTCAACCACCGATACAACGAGCGGCGCATTACTTTACTCACCACGAATTATCTTGACGGGACTGAGACAGCGGCTGCTCCCCCGGGACCACGTCTTCCATCCGGCCAGGGCGTCTCGGCCGCGCGGGAAGAAGCGCTCTCGGACCGCCTGGGCATGCGCATCCGTTCACGCCTCTACGAAATGTGCCGGACGATCGAGCTCTTCGCGCCGGACTATCGCCGCGAAGTTCGCCAGGCGGGGCGTGTGAGGTCGTGACTCGTGACTCGTGATTCGTGCCGTATACGTTAAGTGATCCGTCGGCGCGGATCGCGCTTCAGCACGCCTTGGCTTTCAACTATCAACATCCCACTTTTGCTGTTCGCCCTACACCGATCCTTTCGTCACGAATTACGATTCACGAATCACGAGTCACGGCTTCACGCCCCCAGGATCACAATTCCCGTCTTCATCTATCCTTAATCCTGCGCCACGTTTAATTGACATAGGCCAGTCGGCGCGGGTATCATCCCCACGGTGCGGCCCCGGGTGGGCTGCCGCATTCCCTTCCTTGCACTCGCCCCGTGACTGGGAAGTACCCCTGGTATTTTTTTCCAGGGAGCATGGCAATACCTCTTGGAGGCCGTAAGATGTTTTCCGATAATGAAAACCCCGGCACGGAAATTTCTGCCGGACAATCCGCTACCGCCGCCTCACCCGCGCCGGAAACAATAACTTCAACTGTGCAGACGGAAGAAAAAATTCCAACTGCGGTGGAAGCACAAGATGCAGCTGTTGCCCCTCCCGTGGCTGGAGAGCCAGCCGCCGTCACCGTTTCTCCTACCGAGCCCGTTGCTGCTCCGGACGGCCCTGCGGCAGTGGAACATTCTGACATGAGCGCCGTCGCCGAATCCGGGGAGCCTTCCACGGAATCGACCGCGGAGATGGAACAGCTCATGGAGCAGTATGCCGCGCCGCATCAGGCGCCCTCCGAGGGCGAAATCGAGTCCGGCCAGGTCGTGGCCGTGATCGAATTGGGCGTGGTCGTTGATTTGGGCGGCAAGACCGAGGGTCTGATCCCCGCGCAGGAATTCGCCGAACTCGATGGCCCATTCCCGCTGCAGGCTGGTCAACCGGTCGAAGTTCAGCGCACGGGCGACCGCAAGGACGGGTACGTATTGCTGTCCTACCAGCGGGTGCGCCGCCGCCGCGTGTGGGCCAAGATCGAAGAAGCCTACCGCCACAAGACCGACATCACCGGAAAAGTTGTGGACCACATCAAGGGCGGGCTGGTCGTTGACATCGGCGTGCGCGCATTTCTGCCGGCGTCGCAAGCTGATGCGCATCCGGTGCGCGATCTGGTCGAATGGAAAGATCGGGAGCTGACCGTCCGCGTTCTGAAGATGAACCGCAAGCGCGGAAACGTAGTGGTCAGCCGGCGTGCGATCCTGGATGAGCAGTTACAGGCACAGAAGCAGGCCATGCTGGACTCCATGGCCGAAGGGCAGACCGTGAAGGGCGTGGTGAAGAACGTTACCGGCTATGGGGCGTTCGTGGACCTGGGCGGCATCGACGGACTGTTGCATATCACGGACATGTCCTGGGGCCGCGTGGCGAGCCCGCTGGATGCGGTACGTCCCGGCGAGGAAGTCGAAGTCAAAATTCTGAAGTACGATCGCGAAAAGGGACGCATATCGCTGGGGCGCAAGCAGCTTTTACCTGATCCCTGGGCGTCGGTGGCGGAGCGCTATGCGATCGGCACAAAACTCACCGGCAAAATTATGGGCCTGACAGACTACGGCGCATTTGTGGAACTCGAGCCGGGCATCGAAGGACTGGTGCACGTCAGCGAAATGAGCTGGTCCAAGCGTAAGCAGCATCCCTCCAAGATCGTAAAGGTCGGCGATGATGTCGAAGTCACCGTACTCGGCGTCGATTCGAACGAACGGCGTATTTCGCTGGGAATGAAGCAGGCGCAGTCGGACCCGTGGCAGCAACTGGCCGAAAAGTACCCGGTTGGCACAGTGGTCAGCGGAAAAATTCGGAACCTTACCGAATTCGGCGCCTTCCTGGAAATCGAGGAAGGTTTCGACGGCCTGATCCATGTGAGCGATATTTCCTGGACGGGACGCGTGAAGAATCCAGCCGATGTTTACAAGAAAGGTGACGCGGTCGAAGCCAAAGTGCTGAAGATCGATCCGGCATCGCGCCGCGTTTCGCTCGGCGTCAAGCAAGTCAACGATATCTGGTCGAGCTGGTTTGAGAAGCACAAGGTTGGCGATTTGATTCGCGGAAGAGTTTCGCGCGTTACGACGTTTGGCGCATTCGTCGAAATTGCGGACGGCATTGAAGGTCTCTGCCACATCTCCGAGATCGACGAACGGCGACCCAAGGGCGACAAGCAGCAAGTCGTTGCGCCGCGGTCCGGCGCTCGGCAAAGCGGGCTGCTCGATCCCGGACGCGATTACGAATTCAAGATCGTGAAGATCAGTCCTGACCAGCACAAGATCGGTTTGAGCTATCGCGCCGCGCAAAAACAAGCGGAACGCCGCGACATGGAGGATTACCGGTCCACAAAATCCTCGGCGACAGCGACGATCGGTGATGCCATAATGGCCAAGCGTTCCCTGTAGCCGCTCCGGTGCCCCCCTGCCGGGGCAGTAAATAATATTTCCATTCACGCTCGATTGGTGATATTGAAATGCCCACCAGAGGCGGCTCGCCAAGGGGAAGTGTTTTCGGCGAGTGAGTGGCGCGCCGATTCGGCGCGATCCGCCCGAGCACCTTCGGGTGCAATTTAAAGATTCCGCGGAGCATAAATCGATGAACGATTCCACGGTGACAAAAGCGGACCTTGTCGAAGAGGTAGTGCGCGTCACAGAACTTGGACGCAAAGAGTCGGAAGCCATTGTTGAAACTATTTTTGAGAGCATCATTGGCGCGTTGCAAGGCGGCGACCGCATCGAGATTCGCGGGTTCGGCAGCTTTAGAACCAGGCAGCGCCGCGGACGAACCGGACGCAACCCAAAAACGGGCGCCAAGGTCGAAGTGCCTCCCAAGCGCATCCCGTTCTTCAAGCCGAGCAAGGAACTGAAAGATCACGTGAATGTGGGCGCGCCCGCACCTCCGAGCGCAGGCAATGCGCCTGTCGCGCCGCAGAGTTGAGACGGATTTATTGCGGGCTCCAAGTAGAGCCCGCACCCGTATTATTGCGGGCTCCACGCTTCACTTGAAGCGTTCAGCGTAAAAGTAGAGCCAGCATCGTTTTTCCTGCGGGTCCCAAGTAGAGCCCGCGCCCGTTGTCAGCAGTGACGTGTGACCCTCTTCCCTTATGGATTACATCTGGACGCCCTGGCGTTACCGCTACATTGCCGAAGCGGGAAAATCCGTTGGCTGCATTTTTTGTGACGCCCCGGCGGCGAACCAGGACGCGGAAACGCTTATCGTTTTGCGCGGCGTCAAAAACTACGTCATTCTGAATCGCTTTCCATACACATCAGGCCACGTCATGATTGTCCCGTACGCGCATACCGCGGATTTCGGACGGCTTGATTCGGAAACCTCGACCGAAATCATGCAGCTTGCGCAACGCATGCAAGCGGCGCTCGATGTGACCTATCATCCCCAAGGCTACAACCTAGGCATGAATCTCGGGCGCTCGGCCGGCGCTGGCATCGCCGATCATTTGCATATGCATCTGCTGCCACGATGGACCGGCGACACAAACTTCATGACTTCGATTGCGGAGACGCGCCTGGAGCCGGAAGAGCTCGCGATCACGTATGCGAGGCTTCGCCGGGCGTTGGAGTTATGATTGCGACACCCGAAGTATCTCGCGGAGTCACGCGTTGAATCTCGATCTCAATGAGGAGCAGAAGCTGCTGCAGCGCACGGTGCGGGAATTTGCCGAAAACGAAGTAAGGCCGCTGGCGCGCGAGATCGACGAGACTGGACATTTTCCTCGCGAAACATTCCGCAAGGCGGCCGCGCTGGGCTTGACCGGCGTCGCGGTGCCGGAATCCGAAGGCGGCGCGGGTTTTGACCACATCGCTTATTCCATCGTCATCGAAGAAATTTCTCGTGTCTGCGCTTCCACTGGCGTAATTCTCTCTGTGCAGAATTCCCTGTATTGCGATCCGATTCATCGCTTCGGCACCGAGGAGCAGAAAAAACAATTTCTTGCGCCATTTGCGCGGGGCGAAAAAATCGGCTGCTACGCGTTGACCGAGCCGCAAGCGGGCTCAAACGCGTCGGCGCTGACCACTAAAGCTGTGCGCAAAGGCGATGGCTACGTCATTAATGGCACCAAGGCATGGATCACCAATGGCGGTGTGGCCGACGCGGCCATCGTGTACGTAAATACCGATCCGGCAAAAGGCGAAAAAGGGATCACTGCTTTAGTTGTTGAGCGAGGAACG
>JAOAPW010000426.1 GCA_025463105.1 Candidatus Acidiferrum typicum
TCCGCGAGGAGGTTCGTCTTTCCCTTGCGGCGAATTCCTGCCGTATCGACGAACCGGTAGGTGCGCTCCCCGTGCTCCACAATCGTGTCCACGGCATCGCGCGTCGTTCCCGGAATGTCGGAGACGATCGAACGCTCCGCCCCGGCCAGCCGGTTCAGCATCGTTGATTTGCCGACGTTGGGGCGGCCAATGATGGCGACATTGACCATGCCGGCCGCCGCTGGATCTTCTTGCGGGATGGCAGCGTCTTCAAGTTGTCCCGGCGCGGGTTCAACTTCTACGCCTGGCGTTTCACGTGAAGTGTGGAGCCCACCTGTCAGGGTATCCAGCAACTCATCAAATCCGTAGCCATGCTCGGCCGAAACCGAGAAAACATCATTCGAGAGTTCGTAAAACGGCGCGGCGAGCGATTCCTGCATCTGCGTATCGACTTTGTTTGCCAGGATCAGCAACGGCTTCCCCGTGCGGCGTAATAAGTTTGCCAACT
This sequence comes from Candidatus Acidiferrum typicum, assembly GCA_025463105.1. GTDB lineage: Bacteria > Acidobacteriota > Terriglobia > Acidiferrales > UBA7541 > Palsa-360. Next base: position 488 of record JAOAPW010000426.1, read on the forward strand.
CCGAATCGAGCGGCGTGAGGCCCGCGCGCGCGTCCACAATCAGCAACAGTTGCGACGCGCCTTCGATGGCCACCTGCGCCTGGCGAAGAATTTCGCGCGGGATGGCGGCCTTATCGTCCGGCACAATCCCGCCGGTGTCGACCACTTCGAAGGTGCGGCCCTGCCACGTCGCGGTGCCATAGATGCGGTCGCGCGTAATTCCAGGCTCGTTGGTGACAATCGAGCGCCGCGTGCCAGTCAGCCGATTAAAAATTGTCGATTTCCCAACATTCGGGCGTCCGACGATAACTACAGATGCGAGCTTTTCATTCATAGGGAGACACAACGAACCACAAGTGAGGGGTTCGGGAGCTTCCACTGTACCGTACTGTACGCTTAAACAGAAGCTCCGAAGCTGTCGTGTCATGGATCAGGTTCGTTTATGAGCGAAACAAAAGATTGCCCGCCCAAAATTCCGGCGGCCGCTACAAAGGCAAAATTTATGACTCGCTGGCAGGGTTGGAGTTCGCGGGTGTAGACTCTTATTGAGCGCAACGTAAAACGGAAACCCATACCAAGTGCCATGTTGAACGATCCGCCGCCCGAGACACACACAGGATTCTCAAAATATCTTATTTTTTCCGGTGTGGCTTTACTTTTGGCAGGACTTTACGTTGGTTGGGTTTTTCTTAATCGCTGGCAGGCAAATCAGGCGCTCGAACAAAAGGCCGCGTCCGAGCGGCGTTCGCAGGACCGGCAAACTTTTGAGATGATGGGCGGAAACCGTTTTGACATTCTTCGCTTTTATGCCGATCCTGGAAGCATTCGCGCGGGAGAAACCGCCGAACTCTGCTACAGCGTATCGAATGCAAAATCAGTGAAACTCGATCCCCCAGCAGAGCCCGTCTGGCCGGCCTTCAGCCGTTGCGTACATGTTTCGCCACGCAAGACCACTACCTATACTTTCACAGCCGAAGACGCAACGGGTCAAACCAAGAGTGCCGCGGTCAAAGTCGAAGTCCGCTAGTCGAAACGGAACACACTCCGCTTTAAGTCTGTATTATGGCTTGCCGAAAAACCAAAAACGTTGTCATTCCGAGGCACGCTGCGTGCCGAGGAATCCCTGTTTCTCATTGCATTCAAACGTGGAGAGATTCCTCACTTCGTTCGGAATGACCTCAAAAGCATTTTTCCGCAAACTGTTTAACCGCTGAAGCTATGCGCAGGCTCGATCTTCACCAACAACTATTGCCTGGCTCTTGGCCCGAGTGGCGCTAAAGGCTAATATTGATCGAACAAAGAACCCAGGAAAGGTTGCGCGATGGCAGCTGTTAATGGTCAAAAGGTGAAGGGACCGCTGGCCGGACTGAAGGTGATCGATCTGTCGCATGTGATGGCTGGGCCGGCTTGCGCGATGTTGCTAGCCGACATGGGCGCCGACGTCATCAAAGTGGAGAAGTTGCCGGGCGGCGAGGACGCGCGGCGCATGGTGCCGCCAACAATCTCCGGTGAATCTGCAGCGTTTCTGATCATGAATCGCAATAAGCGCGGCATCGCCTTGAATCTGAAGACCGAGGCAGGCCGAAAAGTGCTCTCCCGTTTGTTGCAGGACGCCGATGTTTTGATCGAGAATTATCGTCGCGGCACGATGGAGAAAATGGGTTTTGGCTACGATGCGTTGCACGCGCTGAATCCCAGACTGATTTATTGTTCGATTTCCGGGTTTGGACGCACCGGGCCATACGCCGACCGTGGTGGATTCGACCTGGTGACGCAAGGCATGAGCGGGCTCATGAGCATCACGGGAGAAGGGCCGGGCTGCCCCCCGGTTAAATTAGGCGCGCCCGTTACCGATATCACCGCCGGCATTCTCGGTTGCGTGGGAATTCTGGCGGCGCTGCATTCCCGGGCGTCTACCGGAAAGGGGCAAATGGTGGACACCTCGCTTTTTGAAGCGGGGATCATTCACACTTACTGGCAATCGGCTATTTGCTTCGCAACGGGCGAGGCGCCGGGACCGATGGGAACCGCGCATCCGCTCAACGCACCTTATCAGGCGTTTCCGGTTGCCGATGGCTGGATCACCGTTGGCGCCGCGAACCAAAAAAATTGGCTGAAGCTGCTCGAGGTCCTCGAGGCGCCTGAGTTAGGAAACGATCCGCGATTCGCCACCAATGCCGACCGGATGCACAATTTGCCGGCTCTGCAAGAGGCGCTGGCCTCCTTGTTTAAAAATCGAACTTCGGGGGAATGGCTGCGCCGGTTGGAGGAAGCGGGCGTTCCGGCGGGACCGGTACTGGATGTTCGCCAAATGCAAGCTGATCCGCAGGCATTAGCAAGGGAAATGGTTGTGGAAACAACGCATCCAACAGCGGGGAAAGTAAAATCCATTGGACTGCCCATTAAATTTTCTGAAACGCCGGGTTCGGTAACGCGGGCAGCGCCGGTGCTCGGCCAGCACACGCGTGAAGTATTGCGCGAACACGGCTTTTCCGACGCCGAGGCCGACCAGATGGCGGCGCAGGGTGCGATCGAAATGCCAGATTCAATCAAAGCGAGCAAGTCGTGAGCGGCGAGCTTTTGTATGAGATCAACGACGGCATCGGACGCATCACCTTCAACCGTCCGGAGGCTCGCAATGCGCTCACTTTCCGAATGTACGAACAACTCCGGGAGATCTGCGAGCAAGCCGAAAACGATTCGTCGGTAAAAGTCCTCCTGCTGACTGGCGCTGGAGAAAAGGCATTCGCCGCAGGGACCGACATTTCCCAGTTCAAGGATTTTTCCACCGCCGAGCACGCGCTGGAATACGAATCGCGGATTGAACGCGTGCTCACCGCCCTGGAGAATTCCCGCGTTCCATCGATTGCCGCGATCGCCGGAGTGTGCACTGGAGGAGGATTCTCGATTGCCGGTTGCTGCGATCTTCGCATCGGCGCCGCAAATGCCCGCTTTGGAATTCCCATCGGGCGCACGCTGGGTAATTGCCTGTCGATATCGAATTACGCAAGACTGGCAGCTCTACTGGGCCCGGCGCGTGTGAAAGACATTATTTTTACCGCGCGGCTCATCGAGGCGGAAGAAGCCTGCAAGATCGGGCTGCTCGGCGAAGTACTGCCCAATTACGAAACTTTGCAGGCGCGCGCAGATGAACTGGCGCGAACCGTAGCGTCCCAGGCGCCACTGACTCTCCGCGTCACGAAAGAAGCGTTACGCCGCATCAAAGAAAAGATGAGTCCGGAGGACGATCGCGATCTGATTCTAAAATGTTATATGAGCCATGATTTTCGTGAAGGAATGGACGCATTCCTAAACAAACGACCGCCGAAATGGACCGGAACGTAAGTCATAATCCTGTAATAATCCTCGCATAAGCTTTCTAGATGAATTCCGGGCCGGAGGAACGATGATTCGCAGGATCTTATTTGCTACCGCGGTCACAACATTATTGGTGCCGGCGATTAAGCCAGCCGTTGCACAACAGCCATCCGGAGGGACATGGCACTTCGTTGCGTCCGGCGATTCCCGGAATTGCGGAGACGTGGTGATGCCGGCAATCGCGGAAACCGCAAAAAAGAATCAGGCCGCGTTCTACTGGCATCTGGGCGACCTGCGCCTGACCACCGGCTTCGATGAAGACATCCAGCATCAGTCTGAGCACATTAAGAAGCCGTTGTCGGTCGCGGAATATGAAAATATAGAGTGGCCGGATTTCATTGATAGCCAGATTGCGCCCTTCGGTTCCATTCCATTTTTTTTGGGCATTGGGAATCATGAGACAGTCCCGCCACTGAAGACGCGCGAAGATTTTCTCCTGCAATTTGCGGACTGGCTGGATTCACCCGTGTTGCGCGCGCAACGGCTGCGGGACGATCCGCGTGACCGCAAACTGAAGTCTTATTTCCACTGGATCGATCGCGGCGTGGCTTTTTACTACCTCGATAGCGCAACCGCCGATCAATTTGATGAAGCGCAGGTTGGCTGGTTCGAGAAGACTCTCGCAAAGGACCTGGCTGATCCGGGCGTAACAACCATCGTGACCGGGATGCACAAGGCGCTGCCCGATAGCATTTCCGCGGGTCACAGTATGAATGAATCTCCCACTGGCACTGAAAGCGGGCGCCACGTGTACGCCGATTTGCTCCGCGCGCAGAACGAGGCGAACAAACGCGTCTACGTTCTCGCGAGCCATTCGCACTATTACATGGACGGAATATTCAATACCGCCTACTGGAAGCAGAACGGCGGCGTCTTGCCCGGATGGATCGTGGGCACCGCTGGAGCGGTACGGTACCCGCTGCCCCCCAACACCTCCGATGCGCGTGGGGCGCTGGTAAATACGTATGGATCGCTCGTGGGGACCGTGCAGCCCAGCGGCGAAATCAATTTTCAATTTGAGAAGATTGAGGAGAACGACGTTCCCGAGACAGTGGTTGGGCGCTACGGCCACGAATTCGTTCACTGGTGCTTCGCGGAAAATTCACGGGCAAAGTAATGAAGTGTGTGCCTATTTGTAGCGACCATCTTCAGGTGGGCATGGGCGTGTGTTTACAGTATCGGCTTGAAGGCCGACGCTACAAGCTTGCTACGCCCGCAAATAATCAGCCTGCCAATTCTTAATTAATTTCTTGATCGCTTTACGGTCGTTGAGTTTTTCGTCGAGAACTTTCCGTGCCAGCGCTGGCAATTCGG
>JAOAPW010000429.1 GCA_025463105.1 Candidatus Acidiferrum typicum
CATCGTGAGAGAGTTGGTTTCAACCGGTCGTTTGAAGACAATGATCTTCGCCGTAAACTTCTGCACGTCCTCGCCGTGTTGGTTGAGCGTAGTGCTGCGCACAATCACAATGCCCTGATTTGGTTTGGAGCGCGATGGCACTATTTCAATGATCTCGCTTTCCACGCGCAGCGTGTCGCCCGGACGCGTGGGCCGGGCCCATGCAATTTCGCCGCCCAAGCCGGCCATTCCGCCCGCGAACGGCAGGCTCTCGACCATAAGACGCATCGTTGCAGCGGCCGTGTGCCACCCGCTGGCTGCGAGCCCGCGGAAGATGCTGCGTTGGGCACCCGCCTCGTCCAGGTGAAAGAGTTGCGGATCGAACTCCGCTGCAAACGCTTTCATCCGATCCTCATCCATGTGGTATGTGCCGGAAGTGAAGCGCTGCCCGACGCGCAGGTCGTCCAGATACAGCGCGTCGGTCGCTTCGAATTTCTGATTCATCGCGTGTCTCCCAGTTTTACGGTAGCATACAAAATGACTGCAGGTCGTATTCGGCGCCGTTTGCTCAAAACTCACATCCGCTATCCCAGGACGCTCTGGCGCGTCTAAAATTAGGGAAATTATTAGCTGGCGCTTCTTCGGAAACCGTACGACACTCTCTGCACCTTTGGGTGCTGGCGGAGTACTAAGGGTATTCAGGAAGATGGGATTGACAGCGGGCCGCGCGAGTTTTTAGAATTAAGCTTCGCTTTTAATTTTACAACCTTGGAACGGTTTCTAAGTCGCATGCGTCTCTCTCAAAGAGAATTCCTATGATTACGGTTAAAGGACTGACGAAAAGGTACGCGCATAACACCGCCGTTAACGACATCTCCTTCGAGGTGCAGAAGGGGCAAATCGTCGGCTTTCTGGGGCCTAACGGCGCCGGTAAGACCACGACGATGAGGATGCTGACGTGTTTTCTGACGCCGTCGGCGGGCACGGCCACCGTTGCCGGCTTCGACATCCTCGAGGAACCCTTCGAAGTGAAGAAGCGCATCGGCTATCTGCCGGAAACGCCGCCCGTTTACCCCGAAATGCGCATCGCCGAGTATCTGACTTTCGTCGGCCGGCTTAAGGGGCTCACCGGAACCGACCTGCGTAGCCGGGTCGATTACTCATGCGAGCGCTGCGCGATCGCCGACGTCAGGGATAAAATAATCGGGAAGCTGTCGAAAGGCTATCGCCAGCGCGTCGGCCTGGCGCAGGCCATTATTCACAATCCCGACGTGCTGATCCTTGACGAACCGACCGCCGGGCTTGATCCCAAACAGATCAACGAAACGCGCGATCTGATCAAAAGCCTTGCCGGCGACCACACCATCATTCTCAGCACGCACATCCTTCCCGAAGTCAGCCAGACGTGCGAGCAAGTCATCATCATTAACAGAGGAAAAGTTGTCGCAACGGACTCCGTCAGTAATCTGCAGGGCCGCGCTCGCTCCGGTGAATCGGTGCTGCTGGAAATTGGCGGCCGCAACGGCGGCATTGATCCGGTTGCCGTACAACGGAAGCTCGAACAGGTTTCGGGCGTGACACGCGTCGTGTTCAAGGAAGACGGCCAGAGGCGCGCCGTATTTGAGGTGGAAGGCCAGAAGGGCCGTTCCCTGCGCGGCGATTTGGCGCGCGCCGTAGTCGAGTCAGGCTGGGATCTGAATGAACTTCGCGCCGCCTCGATGAGCCTGGAAGAAATTTTCCTGCAGCTTACGGGGGAGGAAGCGCCGGCGGAATTGGCGGAAGTGGCGGCAGGAGGCCAGGACTGATGAGAAATATTTGGGTTATTTGTTCCAAGGAACTCCGCAGCTATTTCGTATCGCCGATTGCCTACCTGCTGCTGGTGATGTTTGCCGTGATTTTCGGATTCTTCTTCTGGAACTCTCTCGGCTACATCGTGAATATGACGATGCAGGCGCAGATGGAAGGCGAACCATTTCCGATGAACCTGAACGAGCAGGTCATCCGGCCGCTCTTATCCAACATCAATGTGATTGCATTGTTTTTTATTCCCATGATCACGATGCGCCTGTTCGCCGAGGAAAAACGCTCGGGCACCATCGAGCTGCTTGCGACTTCGCCAGTGAGTGACTGGGAAGTGATTGTGGGGAAATGGCTGGCGGCGGTTCTGATGTACGCGTTGATGCTGCTGACAACCGTGTTCGACTTCGTTTTCATGTTCAAGTACGGCAATCCGGATTGGAAGCCTGTCGTGATCGGATACCTCGGGCTGCTGCTTCAGGCCGGCGGACTGCTGGCCATCGGCACATTTATCTCCACGCTGACACGCAATCAAATTATCGCCGGCGCGGCAACGTTCGGCGTCTGCTTAATGCTCTGGGTCCTCGACTGGGTCAGCCAGTTCGAGACTTCCACCTGGGCGCAAGTGCTTTCGTATATGTCGGTGATCACGCACTTCGACTCATTTGCCAAAGGCGTGCTGGACACCAAGGACGTGATTTTCGATGTGACTGTAATTTTCCTGGGATTATTTTTTACCGCTCGCTCTATGGAATCCCTGCGGTGGAGGTCGTAAGTGAATAGAGGTTTGCTCAACGCCAGACAAACAAAATACGCAGCCTACGCGGCGCTTTATGTGATCGTGATCCTCGCCATCGTGTCGGTGGCCAACGTGCTTGCCAATCGTTACAACAAATCCTACGACTCGACTGCGAACAAGCGGTACAGCCTGTCCGACCAGACAGCCAAAATTGTAAAGGGACTGAAGCAGAACGCCTCTATCAACTACTACGACAGGCAAAGCGGCTTCCAGCAGGCGAAGGATATCCTCGACCGCTACTCAACGCTTTCTCCCAAGGTCCGTGTCGAATACATCGACGTTGAAAAAAGACCTCAGGAAGCGCGCGCTGCCGGCATCACCAAGCTGGGCACTTCACTCGTGCAAATTGGAACAAAAAAAGAAGAAGCCAAGAGCGTAACCGAATCAGAAATCACTGGAGCAATCATCCGTGATCTGAAAACCAGTACGCGCACTGTTTGTTTCGTCACCGGAAGCGGCGAGCATCAGCTCGACGATACGCAACGGAACGGGTTTTCGCGTTTGAAAGACATTCTCGCCAAGGATCAATACACAACGAAATCCATTAGCCTTCTCGAAAAGGCGGAGATTCCCGCGGACTGCACGGTGGTGGTAATCGGCGGGCCGCAGAGCGAATATGTGCAGCCCGCTGTCGATGCCCTGAAAAAATATGTCGAACAGGGCGGGCGCGCGATGATTATGCTCGACGCTCCGCTGAAGTTCGGGCACCCCACCGCGGATAACGCAGCACTCAGCGATCTCCTGCAAAGCTGGGGCGTAAGCCTGGACAAAGATCTGCTTCTAGACTTGAGCCCGGTGGGCCAACTTATGGGCCTGGGTCCTGAGGTGGCATTGGTGTCCACCTATGATTCGCATCCCATTGTGGATGAAATGAAGGGCACAGCAACAGGATTTCCGCTCTCGCGGTCCTTGACCATCAAGAATACTGACAAGACGACCGTTCAAAAGCTATTCCAGTCGTCGGCTACCAGTCTTGCAACCTCTAAGCTCGATTCGCCAAACGTCAATCCGAGTGACCCGAACAACAAGAAGGGGCCTTTAACGATCGGCGCCGCGGGCAGCTACAAAACGGGCAAGGAAAATTCTGAGGGGCGCTTCGTGGTGGTTGGCAGTTCCTCGTGGCCCGCCAACTCTTTCATTAATTTTAATGGGAACGGCGACCTGGCGTTGAACGCGCTGAACTGGCTGGCCTCGGATGAAGATTTGATTTCCATTCGGCCGAAAGAGCAGGAAAACCGCAACGTCACCATGACCCGCGCCCAATTCAACTGGGTGCGGCTCAGCAGCCAATTCCTTTTGCCGGGCGCACTCTTGCTTGCCGGCGTTTCCGTCTGGTGGCGGAGAAGATAAGCGCGCCTCGGCCAGCGATAATGCATTCCACAGCGGGACAAACAAAATGAAAATCAAACAATTAATTGCCGCCGCCATTGTCCTGGCCGCGCTTACCGCGACACTCTACTGGTCCAATCACCACAAACCGATTGAGGACGCCGCGAAAGCCGCCGCCAACGCGCCAGTAAAAATTATTTCCTTCCAGAAAGACGATATCTCCAAATTGGAAATCAAACGAAAGAATGGAGAAGTTATCGATCTTTCAAGGACCAGCCCCGCAAGCTGGAAAATTACGTCACCCAAACCCCTGATTGGCGATGCGGATACGGTTTCGACCATTCTCTATGCCATTTCCCCGCTTGAAACTGACCGCGTGATTGAAGACAAAGCGTCTGACGTGAAAACGTATGGTCTGGCGGAGCCGACCGTCGAGGTATCCGCCACCGACAAGAGTGGTAAGTTGCAAAAAATTCTGGTGGGCGACGATGTTCAGACTGGAGGTTCCTCTTACGCAATGCTCGCAGGGGATCCGCGCGTGTTCTTAATCTCCAGTTCCGCGAAGACAAATTTTGACAAGGGCTTGAAAGATTTACAGGACAAGCGCCTTCTTCCTGTCGATTTCAATAACATCAGCAAGATCGAGATTGTGAGCAAAAAACTCAATCTCGCGTTCGGTTCCAAGAACGGGCAATGGGTGATGCAGGCGCCCAAAGATGTGCGCGGAGACACTTCGAAGCTCGAAGGAGTCGTCGAGAAACTCAGGCTGGCAACGATGGATCCCAGCGCGCCGGACACGGACTTGAAAAAAGCGGCCTCTTCTTTTTCGTCTGGCACGCCTGTTGCCACTGTGAAAGCTGCAGACGCGTCGGGTTCGCAGCAGGAACTGCAGGTCCGCAAGAACAAAGACGACTACTACGCGAAGACGACAGCAATGGACGGCGCGTTTAAAGTAACGAAGGAACTCGGCGAAACGATAGATAAGAACCTGGACGACTTCCGTGAGAAGCGCCTGTTTGATTTCGCGGAGAGCAATCCGGAAAAAATCGAGATCCATAGCGGATCAAAATCTTTTTTCCTGACGCGAAGCGGCGAAGACTGGTGGTCGGACGGAAAGAAAATGGATGCGGTGAGCATCGACTCTGTAATTCGCGAAATCCGGCTGCTTTCGGCAACGAAATTTGCGAGCAAGGTATTTTCCTCTCCGGCGGCAAGCATATTTGTGACTTCCAATTAAGGAAAACGCGTTGAGAAAGCTG
>JAOAPW010000440.1 GCA_025463105.1 Candidatus Acidiferrum typicum
AGAGTATTCATCCTTCCGCAAGCGTAGGTAGAAAAAGTCGGCGGTCTGGACCGGCGGCGTTTGAATCGTTTCGCTTTCAGCGAGGCAGACCGCGACGTTTCTCCTGCGAAGCGCCGCGAACACTTCATCGGTAAACCACGACGCGTCACGAAATTCGAAAGCAATCTGCAGGTGGCTGGGCAGACCGGCCAAAAATTCCGTCAATAATGGGACGTCGCATTTCAGATTTGGCGGCAATTGAAATAAGACCGGCCCCAGCTTGCCTGCCTTCTCCAGAGGTTCGAGAGAAGAGATGAATTCCGTTGCCAACTGGGCGGCTCCACGAAGGCGCTTAAAGTGCGTAATCTTTTGATGCGCCTTAATGGCGAATTTGAATTCCGCAGGAGTTGCAGCCATCCAGTTTTGCAACAACCTGTCGGCAGGGAAACTCCGGAACGTATAGTTCACTTCGACGGAGTTCAATCGCGTGGCGTAGTGGCTCAAAAACTTGGCGGAGGCCAGTTTCGCCGGATAAAAATCCGGCTTCCAACTGGAATAGGCCCAACCCGAGGTACCCGCGTAGATCTTTGGCATAAAGGCATCACTCTAGAGAGCTTGTAATACAATTCGGCCTCGAAAACAATCTGGCAAGTAGTGGCGCAGGAACGCAGCGAGGTCTGAGAAATCGCTGCGAGCGATGCCGAAACCTGCGAGCAGAAGCGGCCCTCACGTGTCTCGGTTGTACCATAGGCACCCACCGCGCAGACTTGTGCTACCCGGGGGTGAACGATATAGTGTCCCTCCGAGCGCCCGGGCGGTCGGATGCTACTCCGTTGCAAAATGCAATCGTCGGAGTTGCGGGCGTAAATTTGAGACAGACAATTCCATGCCGAAGCGATTTTTGAGTCACGTCAGACTTCAGAACGAATCCTGAGGAGGAAACGCAATGCGAATCAGACTCGTGCAATTGCATGCCGTTCTGGCATTTCTGTTGATGGTGGGAGTTGTCAGCCTGGCCGCACAACAGGCTCCTGCGCCTCCGCCATCCAAATTCAAATTGACCAGTTCCGCATACACCGAAGGCTCGATGATACCGACACAGTATTCGTGCGCCGATCCCAACGCCGCTTCGCCGGAGCTTTCGTGGAGCAACGCTCCCAACAACCCCACCAGCTATGCCGTAGTTTTCCATGACACCGATGCCGCCCCCATGAAGGGCGTGATGGATGTTACGCACTGGATCTTCTGGAACATCCCTGCGAGCTCGAGTTCTTTGGCAGCAGGGGTCAAGCCGGATTCCTCACCCGACGGAATCGTGCAGGGCAAAAATATCCGCGGCGTGAACGGATATCAGCCGCCGTGCCCGCCTCCTGGCGCCACTCCACACCACTACATTTTCGAAATTTACGCGCTGGACACGAAGCTCGACTTGCCGGCTGGATCGCCCCGCGCCGATCTTTTGAAGGCGATGGATGGCCACGTAGTCGGGAAAGCAACCTACGTGGGCATTTATGGGCGATAATTAAAAGCGCAGGTCGAATCTGGCCGCAGGTGAAGAGCATCTCTATTGGAGAATAGTTGCTGCGGAGAGGTGCGCCTGACCTTGAATTTTTAATGAGCGTTTCGGGCAGGCGCACTAGTTTATGAAATCACCGGGAAGACAATTCGGATTAAACAACTTGCCATACCGCATGCCACTGGGAATCGCACTGGCGCTGCTCATGGTGGGGATCAGCGTTCTGAAGACGACGCGAGCGCAATCCCCAGATGGCGGGACTCCGCGGGCCGCTACGGATGTCCGTCCGATACAAATCGATCGTGGCGCGGCGGGATTGTGGCAAACGCTATTGAAACTGCACACGCGCGCCAGCCTGTTAATGGTGGTGGCGCATCCGGATGACGAAGACAGCGGGATGCTGGCCCTTGAGACTCGCGGGCAAGGTGCGCGCGCGATGATGCTGACGCTCAATCGCGGCGAGGGCGGGCAGAACGTCATGTCCGATGATTTCGGAGATGCCCTGGGACTGGTGCGAACGCAGGAATTGCTTTCCGCCGATCGCTATTCCGGCGTGCAACAATTCTTCAGCAGCGTCGTCGACTTCGGGTTCTCCAAGACGCGCGAGGAATCGCTGGCACTGTGGGGGCACGACCGCGTTCTTGCGGACGCGGTTCGGGTCGTACGCACCACCCGGCCGCTGGTGGTCACTTCTGTTTTCGTGGGTGGCCCGACGGATGGACATGGTCATCATCAAGTAGCCGGCGAGATTGCGCAGGAAGTTTTTGCGGCTGCTGGCGATCCGAAAATGTTTCCGGACCAGATTCGTGCAGGACTGCGGCCCTGGTCGCCTTTAAAAATGTACGCACGCGTGCCAACGTTTTCGGTCTCTCCGAAGGGAATTCGTGATTCGGCCACAGGCAAGTTGTTCCCGGTGCGCTTCTACGACTACATTCACAAAGATTGGTCGGATGGAATGCCCTCGGTTGACGTTGAAATCCCAGAAGGAAATTTTGATTCTGTTCTGGGCGCATCTTATTTGCAAGTAGCACGAGAGGGCTTGGCCCTTCAAAAATCGCAAAATGGCGGCGGCGGCATTCCTTCCGCTGGGCCTGCGAACGTTCCCTACCATCGCAATGCTTCGCAAGTTCCGGCGAACGGCCGGGAAGATTCTTTTTTTGCAGGGATCGATTGCTCGCTGGCGGGAATCGCAACTCTGGCGCAGGGTCAGCCAAACGAATTCCTGAAAGAGGGGTTGTCGCGGATTGACGGACTCGTTGGACAGGCGATGCATGAATTTTCGCTGGACCACCCTGAAAAAATCACACCTTCACTTGCAAAAGGCCTGCAGGAAACCAACGCGCTTGTGGCAAAGGTTTCCGCAAGCCAGCTTTCCGAAGGCGCAAAATATAATATTCTTCATGAGCTCACCATCAAACAAGATCAGTTTCAGCGGGCCGTGATTGAATCTCTCGGACTTTCACTCGAAGCCACGGTGGTCCCGAAGAAGGAACCGGCTCGGCCGAATTTTTTTCAGACCGGACCCTCTGAGACATTTGCCTATGCGGTGCCCGGCCAGGATTTTCCAGTAAAAATTCACCTCTACAATCCCGCCGCCAATGGGCTGAAGCTCGATCGCGTATGGATCCAGACACCCAATGGCGAGAAGTGGACTGTGAAGCCTGAATCGTTAGTTCCCGCAACGCTTGCGGCCGGCAAGGAGCTCGATGAGAAATTCGAGGTGAGCGTCCCTGCGAATGCTTCGGCGACGCGTCCCTATTTTGTACGCCCGAACGATGAGCAGCCCTACTATGACATCCTGGATGAACGCTATTTAACTCTGCCGCTTCCACCGTATCCACTCACCGCCTGGGTTGAATTCAGCTACGAAGGTGTGACGGTTCGCGCCGGGCAATCCGTGCAGACCGTTCGCCAACTGAACGGGCCGGGAATGGAGCTTGATCCGCTGATGGTGACGCCCGCTGTCTCCGTGCGGATTACTCCGCGGGCCGGGATTGCGCCGCTTGGCGAACAATCCTTTGAGATTTCGGCGCTGGTTCATACTGAATTGGAAACCGGGGCGAAGGGAACTGTGCGGCTGGAGCTTCCGCAAGGCTGGCGGTCAGAGCCCGCTGTCGCTACGTTCGAGATGCAACGCGCGGGCGAGGAACAGAATACCAGTTTTCAGGTGTTTCCAAATCAGCTCGAGCAAAAGAGCTACACCGTTACCGCAGTTGCCGATTTCGCGGGCCGCCAGTATCGTGAGGGCTTCACTACGGTCGGTTATTCTGGGCTGCGCCCTTACAATCTTTACATGCCGGCCACCTACCGGACGTCCGGAGTGGACTGCAAGGTTGCTCCGGGCTTGCGCGTCGGTTACATCACCGGGACAGGTGACGCGGTGCCGCAATCGCTCGAAAACATTGGCATCAAGTCTGAATTTTTAAGCCCGCAGGAAGTGTCGCAAGGCGATCTGAAAAAATACGACGTGATTGTGCTGGGAGTGCGCGCCTACGCCGCGCGTCCCGAACTTGCCACGCACAATCAGCGGCTCTTGGAGTTCGTGAAGAACGGCGGCGTCGTGATCGTTCAATACAACACCGCGCAATACGACCACAATTACGGGCCGTACCCTTATAGTCTGCCGAATACCGCGGAGAGAGTGGTGGATGAAAACTCTCACGTTGAATTTCTGGATCCGAAGAGCCCTGTTCTGACGTGGCCGAATCAGATCAATCAACGAGACTTCACCGGATGGGTCGAGGAACGAGGTCACGGATTTCTAAGTTCCTGGGACAAGCAGTATGAGGCGCCGCTTGAAATGCATGACCCGGAGCAGGAGCCTCAAAAAGGCGGACTGGTGTACGTGCAATACGGCCGCGGCGTTTATGTGTATGTTGCGCTGGCTCTTTATCGTCAATTGCCGGACGGCGTGCCGGGAGCGTATCGATTGTTCGCGAATCTGCTGAGCTTGCCGCGAAACCCCGCGCTGAAACAACGCGATTCTCTCGCCGTCGGCTCCTCACAAAAGTAATTGTCGGTGTTTATACACAAGTGGTGTAGCATCCCTCACAAAGGGGGACAAATCCGTGAAGACAAATCAAAAATTGGCGTTAGCAGTGCTCATCGGAGTTGCGATCGGTGTTGCCGGCAGTGTGTCCATTCACGCGAGGCAAATGAAGGCCGTACCTGGCTACGTGGTCGCCCAAGTCGATGTCAAGGATCCCGCAACATTTAAGAAATATGGAGACCAGGTTCCCGGAACACTGGCGCCTTTCAATGGCCATTACATCATTCGTGGCGGCAATCCCCAAGCCGTCGAAGGCACGGCTCCTCAGCGCTTCGTTGTGATCGCTTTCGACAGCGTGGAAAAAGCGCAGGCTTGGGAGAATTCGCCGGCCTATGAAGCGATCAAGCCGATCCGGCATAGCTCAGCCACGAGCACTATATTCATCGCCGAAGGCGTCGCGCCCTAGTGACATCGCACCTTCATCGGCAAGGGTGAATCGTTCGTACAATTTTGAATGTTTCTCACCGCCAGCTACGGCGCTGGAACCATCCAGCCCGCGGCGCTGCGTGCTTTTTCCGCAGCCTGTTCCGGTGGTAATGAAGAATCCCAAAGGTTCGCGGCAAAGCGTCGGCCCGTCACTTGTCCGGCGGATTCCGATGCCAGCCAAAGCAGCGGCGGCACCATGATATTGGGATCGAGCAGGCGTGCGCGAGATACTTCGCTCGGCACCATGCCGGTATCCGTTGCTCCGCCCGGCAGCAAAGAATTGACGGTCACGCCGGTTCCAGCCAAATCCTGCGCCCAAATAATTGTTTCCGATTCGAGCGCCGCCTTGGAAGGTCCGTACGGCGAAAATCCCGCGCGGCGCATCGTTTCGTGGTTCATCGAAATGTTGATGATACGTCCCCAGCCCTGTTTCAGCATGTGCGGCGCTACCTCGCGAGCCATCAAAAACGGCCCGTTCACATTGGTATCAATGATCATTCGCCAGACCGCGGGATCGGTTTGCCAGAATTTCGTGGGGGTATCGAAAAATTTCTCGCTGACATAACGCATCCCGCGCCCGGCGTTATTTACGAGAATGTGTACCGAACCAAATTCGCGCATCGTTTCGCTTACCACAAGCCGGCAGTCTTCTTCACGGGTAACGTCCGCGACAAACTTGCGGAGCACTCCTGCATCACCTATTTTCACGCCTTCATTTTCCACTGTCTCGATTTCTTGCAGTGTGCGCGCCGCGGTAATCACAACGTTCGCTCCAGCGCGCAGCAAACCCAGCGCCATCGCCCGGCCCAGTCCGCGACCGCCACCCGTGACGATCGCAGTTTTCCCCGAAAGTTCTCCTTCTGCCATTTATCTACTCCTGCGACTCGACGTTGCCTCGACTGTGAATTATGCAGATCTACACCGCTCAACAAATGAATCAAAAACTCCGAAGGAAGTATATGCTGAAAGGGATTAGCGAAGACCGTGGCCAATTAAGGTCCGGGTCGATAATCTCGGCTCGGGAGAAATACCGTTCACCTTAGCGGTCGGACCGGTCGGGAAGGGGATAACAGGCAGATGGGTTTTCAATCAATTGAGAACTACGGTGTGATCGGCAACATGCGATCGATCGCGCTTGTGGGCATGGGCGGGTCGATCGATTTTTTGTGTTATCCAGATTTCGATTCGCCCACAGTGTTTGCAGCGCTACTCGACGATGAACGGGGCGGATATTTCAAGATTCAGCCGCAACTCTCGAACACGCGGGTACGCCAGCTTTACCTGCCCGACACGAACATTCTGCTCACGCGATTTCTTGCGGAAGAAGGTGTAGCCGAGCTGACTGACTATATGCCTATCGCGACAGATGCGAAGCAGCCGAACGAGATTGTTCGGACGGTGTCAGTAATTAGAGGCAAGATTGACTTCCAGATGCGCTGCCAGCCTCGTTTTCACTACGCAGCATGTGCACATTCTGTGAAGATTGAAGATTCCAGCGCGGTATTCTCTCCGGCAAACGATAGATGTCCTGCAATGGCGCTGTACTCCACAGTTGCAATGACGCAGGAATCGCAGGACGCAATGGCCCAGTTCAGCCTGAAAGCTG
>JAOAPW010000021.1 GCA_025463105.1 Candidatus Acidiferrum typicum
CGCTTCGTGTATTGATACGGCTCTCGATTTTGCAGATTGATGACGCCGACCAGACGTCCTCCGCTCACCAGCGGGACGGACAAGAAAGCTTCAAAATGGTCTTCCGGCAATTCGTTGAACATATTGAAACGCGAATCTTCAGCCGCGCCTTGCTCCACGGCCACGGGCTCGCGCCGCTCCGCCACCCAGCCCGTGATTCCTTGTCCCAGTTTCAGCTTCAGGCGATCGACCAATTCCGGATGCGGATTCTTGGAAGCTCGAAGAACCAACTCGTCGTTTTCAAGAACATAGACAAAACAAGAATCGCACTTCACAACGGCGACGACAAATTCGACGACCTCGTTGAGCACCTCGTGCAGCGGGTCAGCCGCAGCGAGTCGGCTGGCCATTTTATTCAGTAAGGTGATATCGAAACTCACCTCGCGTTCCCGGGACGCAAGATTCTCAAGCCTCGATCGCAAAACGGAGAACTGCGCTTGTTCTTCCCGTCTCGCGCGATCGCGCTCGAGGGCCTGGTTGATCGCGTCCAGTAGATCCTGTTTTTGAAACGGCTTTGAAAGGAACTCCACCGCTCCCGCCTTCATCGCGCGCAAGGTCATGGGAATATCGCCGTGCGCGGTAATGAAAATGATGGGAATGCGAATTCCAGCCCGCTCCAGGAATTCCTGGAAGTCCAGTCCGTTTTTTCCGGGAAGTCTGACGTCAAGCACCAGGCAGCAGGGCGAATCCGGGAGACTCGCGCCCAGAAACTGGTCTGTCGATTCAAATACCTGGGCGTTGAGTCCCACGGATTTCAATAGAGTCTTAATCGCATCGCGAATGGAAGCGTCATCGTCGACAACAAAGACAGAGGAACCGGTGTCATTCATGCTGAATCTTACGCGCCTGTCTGCAAAGTGAACTGAAATATAGCACCACCGGACGGACGTGGTACAGCCCATAGGCGTCCTTCATGAGCTTCGATGATCGAACGGCTTATCGACAGACCCATTCCGATTCCTTGAGGTTTTGTAGTGAAAAATGGATTGAATATCTTGTCCGCGATTTCCTCGCCAAATCCAACGCCGCAGTCTTCAACCATGACCAAAATATTCTTTGAACTTTCCTTGCTGGAGCTGATCACAACCTCTTTCAAGCGGCCTGTGCTGGCGTGCATCGCCTCCATGGCATTAACGATCAGGTTGAGGATGACCTGTTGCAGCTGGATCCGGTCTGCTTTGACCTTTGGAAGATCCGAAGCGAGATTGGTGCGAATTGAGATCTGGTTTGCAACTGCTTCCTCGCGCAAGAAAACCGTCAGTTGCCGGATCACCTCGTTCATGTCCAGCCATTCCTTCGTCGGAACTTCTTTCTTGAACAGCGCACGAATCGCGCTGAGCACGGCACCGGCTCTGCTGCCATCCTCGATAATCTTTTCGGCCGCAATTCGAGCCTCGCCAAGATTCGGCGGGTTTGCGGACAACCACTCCAGGCACGCGTGTCCGTAGGTCACTACGGCGGTAAGAGGTTGGTTCACCTCATGGGCGATCGAGGCAGTGAGTTCTCCCATCGTCAACGCACGCGAGAGATGAGCAAGCTCCGCTTGCGTTTTCATCAATGCCTGCTCCGCTGTCTTCCGTTCTTCAATGTCCGTGTTTGTCATGTACCAGCGTGGTATTTTCCCGTCCGTGCCCACTAGCGGGACGCCGCGAGTAAAAAACCAGCGATAATTTCCATCGGCGCCGCGAACGCGCCATTCTCCTTCAAATATCTGCGCCGACGACAATGCGAGTTGCCAGGACTGCCGAAATCTGTCCCGGTCTTCGCTATGGATCGTCTCCAGCAATCGCTCACCACGCATGTCTTCCATCGAGCGCCCCACGTAGTCGAGCAGGCGGCGATTGCAATAGTCAACCGAACCATCCGAGGTTGCACTCCAGATCTGTTGCGGAATTACTTCGGTCAGGATTTGAAGCCGGCGCTCACTCTCCCGCAACTCGGTGTTGGATTGTTGAAGATCCGTGGTACGTTCCGCGACGCGCAGTTCCAGCTGAGCGCGAGCTTCTTTGAGGCTCTCTTCACTTTTCTTTCGCGATGAACTCACCCAGCCGGCCGCCAGCGCTGCGGCAACAAACGACGCAAGATATGCGCCCGCGGTCGTATCAACGACGAACGACTTTACTGGAGGGAGAAAAAAGTAATCGACCGCCAGGATCGAAACGACGACCGTTAACATCGCCGGACCCATGCCGCCGTACCACGCGCTGGCCACAATGGCCGCAAAGAATTGAAATAGGAACAGGTGCGGGAAAAAGCGTTGCAGCAGCAGCTCCATTGCGAACGCTATGGTGACAAAGGATATTGCAATCGCGTAGCGTCGAATCAAAGTTTAGTCTCTCCGACAACTGAGAATCGTCTACAGACACTCTCAATTCGCCAGTGTGCCCAATTTACGCTTTTGGTCCTGGTCGTAAGCGTCAAGTTTTTAAACTCGACACGACTCTCGTCGCTTTCCGCACCGGGCAGAATGCGCTTGACACCTGCCGAGCTTTCGTTTACAAACCTTAACATGGTTTTTGACGCTCAGAAGGCCACACAAGTTTGTTGTCGCTGTACATGTGGCGCGTGTGTGTCTTCTGGCGCGAGGAGGCTGCAAGTCTAGCCGTTAAATCCTAAGCGAGTACTTCCAGGACCCACCGCCGGAAATTGATCTGGCAGGTGGGTTTTTTGTTTTTGGCCGAAGAAAAAGTATGAGGACAGTGCTGATGCCCAGGGAAAATGTTGAATCGACAGGACAGTCTACAGATCGAGCAGCGGAGCGCTTAGACTGGCAAAAAAAGGAGCAGGCAGACTTTGATGAGCTTCTTTCTGGACTCCGCGAAAGTACCGGAGAGGCGCTGGAGGCGCCGCTCCAGTCAGGAGAAAGAGAACTGCTTCAGGAGTTGGTTCAAGCCGTCCGGACGATTCGTTATGGTTCGATTGTCCTGGTGATGCATGAAGGGCGCGTTGTCGAAGTCAGTAAGACTGTGCGAATTCGACGGAGTCGCGTGGCTCAGAACGAAAAGGAATAGCAAATAGGTCACGGAATGTGCCCGCCCCGCCTTGGGGAGGCGAATACCAGAAACTCGGCCATCCTACCAGTCTCCTGGAGGCTTCGGGCCAAAGCTAGATTCCAGGAGAAGAACGCAAATGAAAACCAGAATGTTACTTCTGTACGTCGCCGTGTACCTGCTTTTGGCTGTGGTGCCGGTGGATGCTCATCATGGTTTTGCGGCTGAATATAACATTCATGAGCGGGTCACGATTCAGGGAACTCTTACCGGATTCGAGTGGACGAATCCGCATGCATGGATTCACGTGGATGTGAAGGACGCCGACGGTAAGGTAGTGAATTGGGCCGTGGAGTTCGGATCTCCAAACGTTCTCTATCGACGAGGTTTTCGCAAGACGGATTTCCCGGCAGGGACGGAGGTCACCGTCGATGGCTATCGCGCCAAAAACGGCACGGCGACACTCAATGGCCGAAGCGTGAAGTTATCTGACGGGCGGAATTTTTTCGCAGGTTCGTCGGCTCCTGACGCGCCACAGTAAACGGAAACCGGAGAAAAGAGACCATGAAGAAGACCTTATTTATGCTGGCAGTCGTCGCGGCCGTCGCGTCGTTGGTGGCGGCCGCAGGGAAAACTCCGGCAGCGAATCCCGTGCCGAGGGCGCGCGACGGCAAACCCAATCTGTCGGGCATATGGCAGGTGCTCAACTCGGCTGATTTCGACCTTCAGGACCATTCCGCGCAAAAGGGGATTCCTGCAGGCCAGGGCGTGGTGGAGGGCGGTGAAATCCCTTATCAATCCTGGGCGCTGGCGAAGAAAAAAGAGAACTACGAAAATCGCGCGACTCTCGATCCGGAGACGAAGTGCTATCAGCTGGGCGTGCCTCGCATTACTTATTCGGGGCATCCTTTTCAGATTTTCCAAGGGTCTGGTTCGGACACGATCGCGATCCTTTACGAGTATGCCCACACGAATCGCTTCGTTTACTTGAATGGAACGGAGCATCCTTCCGGCCATATCGATTGGTGGATGGGAGACTCACGCGGTCATTGGGAAGGAGATACGTTGGTGGTCGACAACGCTGATTTCAACGACCAGACCTGGTTTGACCGCGCAGGAGATTTTCACAGCGACGAGTTGCATGTGGTGGAACGATACACGCTCTCTGATCCCGACCACATCAATTACCACGCCACGATCGAGGATCCGAAAGTCTTCACCAGACCGTGGAACATCGACATGATCCTCTATCGCCGCAAGGAAAGTGACATTCAACTTTTCGATTACGAATGCTACGCGTTCGATCTCGAAAAATATTATCCGTAAGAGAGAGGACCGAGCGATGAGAATGCGACTTATGAACTTGCCGATACTTTTCGCAGGAATTGCCTGCAGCTTGTCGCTGCAGTTAGCGCCTGTAGCTGGTCAAGGCACGAAATTGCGGGACTCCAAGCGTGCTTCCGCCAAACCAAATTCTGCCACGACTGTCTGGCCCGCTCACCGGCCCGACGGCCAGCCGGACGTGCAGGGAATTTGGGTGACCAAAGTTTACGGAATGAGTTGCCTCACCGACCCGGCTCGCGGCGTCGGTTGCTTCGAAGCGCAGGACGGTCCCGCCAATCCCAATCGGCCACCGAAGAAAGAGGCGAGCAGGATTATTGATACTCCGGACGGAGAGATTCCCTATCAGCCCTGGGCGAGGGAAAGGCAGAAATATCTCCTTGCAAACTATTTCGAGCCGACTAAGCCGGAGTTTCTCGACCCGCAGCAGCTTTGCCTCCCGCTCGGGCCGGTGCGCCAATTCACCTGGCACGACGTTCAGATTCTTCAGTACGACGGATACGTCGTTTTTGTACACGAAGGTGGCCACGTCTACCAAATTGTTCCGTTGGATGGACGCCCGCACGCTGGCGCCAACGTCAAGTTGTGGATGGGCGATTCACGCGGCCACTGGGATGGGAATACCCTCGTGATCCACGTCACAAATAACAATTCCAAAGGCCGTCTCAGCCGCGCCGGCGATTTCGCCAGCGACAAGGTGCATATCACCACGCGAATCAAATTTATCGACGCCAATAATGCAAGATTCGAAGCCGTCTACGACGATCCATCTGTTTATACGCGCACCTGGACATTTGGCTTCGATTTGAAACGGGCGATCTTCGGCGAGTCCAACCCAAATCAGGATGACGCACATTACGAGCAATGGGAGGAGGCCTGCTATGAGGGTCTACAAGACATCGACAGGTCATTACGAACGAGCGGCCCCGCGAGCGCGGATCCGGCACAAAAATAGAAATCAGAGAACAGCACGCGCCTTCCCCGTCATGGGGAGGTAAACATTTGGGAATCGGCCATCCTACCAGTCTCCTGGAGGCTTTAGGCCAAAGCTAAATCCAGGAGAGGATTTCATGAAAACGAGAAGTGGTTTTGCAGGGGTGATTTTCAGTTTTATGTTTCTACTATCAACATTGAGCGGCTTCGGACAGCAATCCGACAGCGCCATCGTCGCGGGATCAGTTGTCGATCCCAGCCAGGGTGCTATTTCCACGGCGACCATTACTTTGACTCATCTGGCCACGAATGCGGTCACCGAAGTTCACACGGATGGGCACGGGCAATACCGAACACCACCACTTCGACTGGGCGAATATTCAGTTCGTGTTGAGGCCCCGGGATTCAAGAGTTTCAATCAGCGCGGAATAGTGCTCTATCTTGGTGACGTGCGGCAGGTGGACGCGGCGCTCGAAGTGGGAGCGGTCACGGATTCTGTAACCGTGGAAGCAGAGGCGCCGTTAATTCAGACCGAGGATGCCACGGTCGGCACTCTCATCAACAACAAGCAGATCGCGGAATTGCCGCTAAACGGGCGAGATTATCTACAGCTCGCCGCGCTTTCTTCCGGCACTATCCCCGTAATTTCCAGCAATACTAATGGCGGTATCAGCATCGGCGGACAGGCCGGCAGCCAGGCTGCGTTCTTGCTCGACGGAATGGATAACAACAACCAGCAGATTACTACCGGGCATTCCGGTCAGAAGGAAATCGTCAAACCCTCCGTGGATGCCATTCAGGAATTTAAAGTGGTTACGAATGGATACTCCGCGGAATTTGGCCGCTCGTCGTCAGGAGTTGTAGTCGTTGCGCTAAAATCAGGCACGAACCAGCTTCATGGAGTTGCTTACGAATTCCTGCGCAATGAAGCGCTGGACGCGAAGAATCTCTTCACTCCATATAATTCATCCAAGCCGCCCTATAAGCGGAATCAGTTTGGAGCCGCGATTGGCGGCCCTGTTATTCATGACAAGACTTTCTTCTTCGGTGATTTTGAGATCGGCAGAATTCGGCAATCAGTCATAACGACGGGTTTCTTGCCGACCGACGCTCAGCGAAACGGCATTTTCTCAACGCCCCTCAAGGGCGTCACACCAAACTCAAGCGGCCAATATGTAATACCCACGTCCAGCTTCGATCCCATTGCCGTCAAGACCCTCGGCCTCCTTGCCAACACATCTTCTCTAACCTCGCAAACAACCGGCGCTTTTACTTATGTCAGCCCCCAGAATCAGAATCCCTACCGATGGGACTTTCGTGTGGACCAGATTTTAACTGACAAACAAAATCTCTATTTCCGGTATAGTGCCCAGAAAATCGAGAATGACGTTGCGTCCCTGCTTCCGCCCAGTCCTCAAGGCTATTACTCCGGCGGACCCGCAGGAGGAGAAACAGGCGCAGACCAAACCAACAGCAAGAGCTTCGTGCTCGTCTACAACCGTGTTTGGTCTCCTTCGCTGGTCAGCTCCATCCGCGCGGGCTGGAATTATTTGTCCTGGGTCAACGCCTTTCCGAAACAAGCCCTCACTGGGCTCGGCATTCCGGGCGTAAGTGAGACCAATCCGGGCTTTTCGAACATTGTGATCACAGGCCTGCCGAGTTTGGGAGTTTCGAACGTGCCCAACGCGGACGGATCGCAGGACCGTCAATTGTCCGGCGATCTGACCTGGTCCAAGGCACATCACAATATCAAGTTCGGCGTTCAAGCCAATTGGCTGCAGACAAACTTCGTCAGTTCGCAGCGAAGCGGCGGAATTTTTAACTTCAACGGCGAATATACCGGGAACGCCTTCGCCGATTTCCTGCTCGGTGAGTCGTCAGGGGAAAGTTTATCCACGTGGGCGACGCTTCATTTCCGCGCGCCCTACACACATTTTTTCGCACAGGATGATTGGAAAGTAAGCCGCCATCTCACACTCAATCTCGGACTGCGCTACGAACTCAGCCCTCCGCCGGTCGAAGTCAATAATGGCATCGCCAACTTTGATCTGGATACCACTCCGGGACAGCCGCAACTCGTCCTGGCAGGCTCGCAAGGAAGCGACTGGGCCTCTCGCGCGCTGCAAGACGTCAATCATCACCAGTTTGCTCCGCGCTTTGGTTTTGCTTACAGCCTTCCGGACG
>JAOAPW010000052.1 GCA_025463105.1 Candidatus Acidiferrum typicum
AATCTCGGTTACGAACTCACCAACCGATTCTACACTGATTCCGAGTCATTCTCGTTTCACGCTGACGGACCAGGCCACCGCGCTAGACCGCGGTGCAACACTACGGGACCCCCGTGCATCGGTTTAATGGTACATAAGTGCGTAGCGCGGCAATGTGGACGATACGTCGAACTTCCCCGACGAAGTCTGTGACACCGTTCAAAAATAGCGCGCAAATCGGGGGGCCAATGATAAGTGACCGTATAGTTTCTGCGATTTTATTTTCCTGCATATGTGCGGCGGGCCTGGATGCACAGGATGCTGTTCCCGCCCCAGCTCCGAATCCAGTGCTGATGAAGAGGCCTGCCTCTTCCCCTGCAGCGCGCCCATCCGACGCGGGCGCCGTCATCCCAGAGACGATTTCTCTGAGCGTCCCAAAAGGAACACCCTTGCAGGTGGCGCTCGACGACGAAGTGAGAGTCAGGAAGGCCGGCCAAACGATTAAGGGACACGTCATCGAACCGGTCTATGCATTTGACAAGCTGGTGATACCGGTCGGAACGATCGCGACCGGGCAGATCACGGCGATCGAGGATGTTTCAGCAAGAAAACGCACCATGGCCGCACTGGACGCGGACTTTACGCCTGCGCACAAAGTCGAGATCGAGTTCAGCGATCTGGCGCTGCCAGACGGAAAACATATCGCGGTGCGGACGAGCGTCACGCCTGGCTCCGGTCAAGAGTTGAATTTCGTCACCGCGAAAGAAGACGAACACAAGAAGGGCGTGAAAGATACCGCCTCGCAGAAGGCCAAGGAGGCTCGCGAGCAAGCCAAACACGATTGGGATGCGGCCATGCACGACGTGAAGCAGCCGGGAAAGATGCACCGTCTGAAACGCGCAGCGGTGTCCCAACTTCCCGCTCATCCGCAGTATATTGGCGCGGGCACAGTGTACTTCGCCGAACTGCAAAATCCCTTGGAATTCGGAAACGAACCGCTCACGCCGCAGCTCGCTGCCGCGCTGTCTTCGCCGCCTCCCGATGGAAGTTTCGTGCATGCACGCCTGGTTACGGCGCTGAATTCTGCAACCACACAAAAAGGAGAGGACGTGGAAGCGATTATTTCCCGGCCTCTCTTTGATGGAGACCGCCTGATCATTCCCCAGGGAACTTCCTTGAAAGGTTCCGTCGTCCAGGTCGAACCCGCCCGCCATATGAGTCACAATGGACAACTCCGTTTCGTTTTTCATGATTTCGTTCTCCCGAATGGACTCGATCAGAAGGTGGACGCAATCCTGCAGGGTGTTCAGTCGGGAAAAACGGACGCCGTCAAACTCGACACGGAGGGGGGAGCGGAGGCCAGCACGCCCAGGACCAGGTATCTTTCAACGGCGGTGTCGATCGCGCTGGCTGCAGCGGCACACGAAAACGACCCGTTCAATCAGGCAGAAGGCGGCGCGGGGGGATTCAAGGTCATCGGCATCGCCATGGGCCTGGCCGTTCGCTCGCAGTCGTTCGGACTGGCCATGGGAGCATTCGGCGCCAGCAGGTCGATCTACACGCACTTCATCGGGCGCGGGCACGATGTTTCATTCCCCAAGAACACAGACATGGAAATCGGTGTGGGCATTCACCCTCCTGCGAATGCCACGCCTCCAGCAGGCCAAGAGAACTGAGGAATGGCCTCGCGTGGACCGCAATACCAGCTTCCGTCACGCCCGGAACTAGCTTCCGTCACGAATGATGCGGCATGACTCGATGTCGAAAGTAACGTCTCCAATCGTTAGCCGCGTTTGATCGCGGAATCCGGCGATGAATTTTAAGAACCGCCAGACATCGGAAAAGTTTGACGCCAGTCCAATTGACGCGCGAATCGAACCGGCGCTCTTGTGACCGCGTTCCCGCATCAATCTCAGGAAACTAAGAAGATTGATGTCCGCCCCCAATGAAAACCCGGCCTGCATATCCTCTTCCGTGAGACCTTCGGCGATTTCTCCCGCGCCAGGATTGCAAAAACATCCCGTGCGCAACGAAATGTTTTGTTGTCCCGCCAATTCCTCGACGCGTCTGTAATCGAGAAGATGTCCTTGCGGATCATAAAGATTCAGGGTCACGGTCCCGCCGCGCGCCTCCGTGGTCGCGGGGCCATAGATGCGAACCATAGCCCGGCCATTGCTGTGGCGGAGGGTAAGCAGTTCATCGAGCAACCATCCGGTTAAGCATCGGACACGTTCAGCGATCGATTCGATACCGATCCCTCGCAGGTAGCGCAGCCCGATTTCCACCGCGGGAATCGAGAGATAGTTCAGCGTGCCGTCCTCAAAGGCGGCCTCATTGGGAGACAGCACATGAGCCTGGCCCTGGACCGATGCGAAATTTACCGTTCCGCCCGCAAACCAGGGACGTTCAAGTTTCGCGAACGTCGAACGGAGTATAAATAGTGCGCCGACTCCCGTGGGATATCCGAACATTTTGTAGAAAGAGATGGTCACGAAGTCCGGGCGCACAACACTCAGGTCAAGACGACTGGTGGGCACGAATGCGGCCGCATCAAGTAGTACGCGCCAGCCTTTACTTTGAGCTTTCGCCGTGAGATCGAGCGGATGCTTGGCGCCGGAAAAATTCGATTGCGCGGGATAGGCAAACAGATTTTCGCGAGCAGGATCAGCCTGGTCCAGCAGGCTATCCAACCGTTTCATGTCGAAGTGCAGGCTTGGCGTTACCAGCGGCGCGTATGCGATGGAAGCGCCCTTGGCCCGGGCAAACTCGCGAATTCCATTGACCGAGTTGTGATTGTCGAAGCTGAGCAGGTAACGGCTTCCCGGCACGAACGGGAATGATTCGCCAATCAGTTTCAAGCCTCCCGAAGCGTTTTGCGTAAAGATGAGGATGTAATCTTCCGCGCTGGTGTTGAAATAATTCAACACGTAATGGCGCGCACGTTCGACATGGTCGGTCATGGCCGCGGAGGTGGGATTCACGGAGTGCGGGTTGCCAAAAACTCCTGAACGCAGCAAGTGGAAATGTTTCTCCAACTGCGACGCCGCGTAGAGCGAACCACCGGTGTAGTCAAGGTAAACCTGGCCTTGTTCATCCAGACGGCGGTATTCGGTCGCCCGCAACGTGTCGAACAAAGTTGTATTCGCGTAGCCGGGATACCGCTCGATAAAGCCAGCGTACGCGGCGTCTAACTGCGTGGTTTCCTGGGAACCGGACTTCGTCATACCTGGATTTTATGCCTTTACGCCCGATTTGCGTAAGATTGCCACCTACGCCGGCTATTTTTCAGGCTTATAGTCGCGGCCAGGAAGCTTGTCTGCGTGGTTCCTCCGTTCATCGTATTCCTTGATGGCAGCGAGCGTACACGGATGGGCGTGCAGGACCCAGTCGCAATTCCGCTATATTTTATTCTATCGGTATGGGGTCGCTGCCGGCGATGCTTCCGCCCGTCAGCATCGTACCATCTGGTAAAATAACCTTGCGTATCAGTCCTACCGGTGTTCCCTTCCTGCTGGGCGCGAACGTGACGGTAATTTGATCGCCAGGTTGCAAAGTTTTTGGGCTCCATCCGGCTCTCTTCAGGACCCCCGGAGCAAGGGTTTCGATGCCCCAATGAACGGCGTTTCCCGCCTTAACTTCATTTACGTCGAAAAATACCTGGCAATGAGGGTTTTCCCAAAGAAATTCAGTCACGGTTCCCTTCAAGGTCTTCAGATGGATCGTGTCATAATCCGAACCACCATGGTGCGCAAACGCCGGAACGCAAATCATCAGTAAACCGACAACGATGCCGAACGACGCTACCAGTTCGCGTCTCATGTAATACCTCTCAAATCAGATTGGATTTGTTGCTGAATTTGCCGGCCACCTAATTTCGTGTGGATCCGGGCCATGCTCATGAAATATCCGGCGTCCGCGAAAAATCTCCGCACACAAAATTATAACACCCAGACCGAATAGCCAGGAATGGCGCCCCTTGCCTATAAATCCTCCCTACAGTGAACACTGTATGGCCGGATTACAGGGTCGGGGTAAACTCAGGCTGTAAATTTAACCTAATGTATCTAACACAATTGTTAAAGTGAGTCCCATGCGGATTCTGATCGCTGATGACCATGAATTTGTCCGCCAGGGCGTGCGCACACTGCTCCAGAGCAGACCAGGATGGACAATTTGCGGGGAAGCTGTTGACGGCCGCGACGCGATCGAAAAAGCCAGACAACTGCGGCCTGATGTCGTGGTCATGGACATCAGTATGCCGAACCTGAATGGCCTGGAAGCAACTCGCGAGGTTCGGCGCATCCTGCCGAAAACCGGAGTGCTGGTCCTGAGCCAGCACAATTCACCTAGAATGATGAAAGAAGCACTCGATGCAGGCGCGCAGGGATACGTCGTGAAGTCTTCCGCTTCTGAGAATCTCATGGCAGCATTGGAAAAGATCAGCCAGCCGGACACTTCTCCTAAAATTGCTTCCGACGGCACTAACAACCCCGATGGAGCTACAGGCTCCATTGAACAAGCGCTTCAAGAGAGCGAGGAACGTTTCCAGCGCGCCATGAACAGCATGGCCGAAGGCTTATACACGCTGGATGCCGACGGCATCGTGACTTACATGAATCCTTCCGCCGAGGCCATATTGGGATGGACTTGCGCGGAACTCCTCGGAAAAAAGATTCATGACGTTGTTCATTATAAGTACCCGGACGGCACGCCCTTTCCGGCAAATGATTGTCCAGGGTTGCAGGTCCTGCAACAAGGAATCGAGCTTCGCGAGCACGAAGATGTTTTCATCCGAAAAGGCGGCAGCTTCTTCCCTGTCGTGCTCAGCTCCTCGCCTTTGAAAATCGGCGGCGCAATCACCGGCGTCGTGGTTTGTTTTCGCGACGATACCAAGCGACGCCAGGCTGAAGAGTCCCTGCGAAGCGCCGCAGCTCAGTTCCAATTGGTGTCCGATACGATTGGGACAGGAGTTATCCGCTGCAGTCGCGACTTGCGGTATTTGTGGGTGAATGCACGTTACGCGGAATGGATCGGCCGGCCTGCAACGGCGATTGTGGGTCATTCGATGGTTGAGATACTAGGAGAGAAAGCCGTCGAGGAACTGCGGCAGTATTTTGATCGAGTGCTCGAAGGGCATTCAGTTACATTTGAACAACAAATTGATTTTAAAGGCATCGGCCGGCGGTGGATTTTGGCATCGTACACGCCGACGTTCGATTCCACCGGTATCGCCGATGGTTGGGTTACCTGCGTTGTGGACGCCACCGATCAAAAGCAAAGAGATGCCGAGCTGGTCAAACAAGCGGGTCTGCTGGACCTCAGTTTCAATGCCGTCATCCTGCGAGATTTGGAAGATCGAATCACATACTGGAATAAGGGCGCCGAGGAGCTTTACGGTTGGACGCGCGAAGAGGCTTTGGGTCAAGTTACCCACACACTGCTAAAAGCGGAATTCCCTGAGCCACTGGCCTTGATCCGCGAACGTTTTACCCGTGAGGGACGATGGCAGGGGGAACTCTCGCACAAACGCAAAGATGGACGGTCTCTGGCGGTGCTCTCCCGATGGGCGCTAACTCGCGATCCGGATACGAATTCAGGCTTAATAATGGAAGCAAATATAAATATTACTCCGACCAAGGAGGTGGAACGTCAGCTGCAGCTTCTGGTCCAAACGCTGGAAGCCCGAATAGCGGAGCGCACGCACAAGCTGGAGCAGGCCACGGATAAACTCAGGGAGCTGTCAGGGAAATTGCTGCGAACGCAGGATGAGGAACGCAGACGTATTGCCCGGGAATTGCATGATGGCGTGGGGCAATTACTTGCGGCCATGAATATGAACCTTTCGAACCTGAAGAATGAAGAGGACGGACTGAGTGAGGAGGCTTCTCGCCGTTTGGACGAAAACACCGCCTTAATCGAGCAGGCCTCGCAAGAAATTCGCACCATTTCCCACCTTCTGCATCCGCCTCTGCTGGACGTAATGGGCCTGGAGTCGGCGCTACGCTGGTACGTGGATGGATATTCTGAACGCAGCAAAATTACCGTGGACATGGAGCTAACCGCCGGCTTCAGTGATGGATTGCATCGAGATTTTGCGTTGTCTCTTTTCAGGATCGTCCAGGAATGCCTGACGAATGTACATCGCCACTCGGAAAGCGCGTCCGCCCATATCGTGGTCACCCGTACATCCTCTGAAATCACTCTCGAAATCAAGGATGACGGTAAGGGGATTCCCCAAGAAATTCAGTCGAAAATCTCTTCTGGAGCGAGTTCCGGCGTCGGGTTGCGCGGAATCCGCGAAAGAATCCGCCAGTTTGGCGGCCTTCTGGAAATTCACTCCGGCAAAGGGGGCACGTGGATTATCGCTACTCTACCCCTTCCCGAGTTGGAGGCGATGGAAGACAAAAGGAATAGCGACCACCTCGCTTTTTTAAAATAGGGCTATTTAAGCCTTCCCCTAAAGCCTTTACTGGATGTTCCCGCCATTGACGCAACGCATAGGATGTAGAGGTTTGCTAGGGTGAAATTCATTTTTGCTTTCCACACAGACGGGTAACAACAACCGGCATAGCCGGGAGGGAGAAATAAAATGGACGATTACAACAAGCAATCCGGTCAGTCTACTAATTATGGGGAATCAACCGGGACGGGCGCCGCGGGTACGGCCGCTCGAATGAAAGAAGAGGTCGCTGAAAAGACCACGGACATAAAAGAAAAAGTGTCTGACTTTGGCCGCAAAGCTGTGGAAAAAATCGATTATTCCCGGCAATCCGCGGCCGATGCGTTGGACCAGACCGCTTCTTCACTTCATTCCGGGGGCGACAAACTATCAGGCGCGGCCCACTCCGCGGCCAACAGCCTTGAAGCGACCGCGGAGTATGTCCGCCAGACAGACGTCAAAGGCATGGCAGCTGACGTCGGGGAATTCGTGAAGCGTTATCCCGGGCCGGCTTTGGCGGCAGCAGCGATTTTTGGTTTCCTGGTGGCGCGGGGTTTGAGCAGCAGCAACGATTAATCGCCTCGATAGGAGGACATCTCTATGGCAACACCTCAGAGGTCTTTTCCGGATGTGCTGCAGAATATCATCACCAACTTGCAGCAAATTATCCGATACGAGTTTCGCCTTGCTAAAACTGAAATCGCAGAGAAAGCCACAGAAGCAGCCAGACCGGCCACTACTTTTGGAGTAGGCCTGGTTCTAGGTTTCTATGGCGTTGGTTTTCTGCTTCTTGCATGTGTTTACGCATTGTCCGCGGTCATAGCGGGCTGGCTGGCAGCGCTGTTGGTCGGTTTGATCGTCGGTATTGTGGCCGTGGCACTCTTGAGTTCCAGCGGAAAAAAACTCAAGAATATGAATTACATTCCCGAGAAAACGATTCGAAGCTTATAGGAGAAAATGCAATGGCTGAATCCTCCGACGAATTAGAGCGACACATCGCAGATATACGGCACGATCTGAAGGATAATTTCAGCGAGCTGCAAGATAAAGTGAAATCCACGATGGACTGGCGGGCCCAGTTCGAAGAACGCCCCGGAACGATGATTGCTCTCGCATTTGGGGGAGGTGTGCTGCTTTCAGCTCTCCTCCCCCGCGGGAGATCCCCACGCAGGAAATTCCGGGAGCGTGATCGGGATGTGAAATCGATTCGGCATGAGCCGGCATCTCCTGCGCGATCTCGCGTAGATTATGATGTAAAGGCCAGCAAGCGTTCGGAGACCTGGAACGCATTGAAGGGCGCAGTGATCGGGGCGGCCGCGGGAAAACTCAGTGAATTCATCGAAGAACTGTTGCCCGGGTCTAGAACTGATTACACGACGTCGCGGAGTGGAAAAAACTATGAGCGGCCGGGATCGTCTTCCGGCCCGTCGACATGGCAAAAATCGCATATACCGCCATCCGATTAACCTGGATTTCCGTTATTCTCCATTCCCGATCGAGTTTCGGTCCGTTAGAACGTCTTGTGTATCCGCATTTCCGCTGCGTACCCGAAATATTGGTCGCGCAAGACGGATACCGAGAGGTTCTTTTTTACCTGATACTGCACCCGAATCGCTTGATTCTGCGTAGAAGTAACGTCCGTGCTGAAGGTGAGCAGAATATTTCCAGTCACTCGCTGTTGAACAGCAACCTGCGTCCCCAGATTCGACTGACTATTCGCCGCGAGCGGATCAATCGTCAGTTGCGAAATTCCCGCCAACTTTTCCAGCTTGCCGCTCAGTTGGCTCGCCGCGCCCTGAGCCAGCACTGATTCCGCTCCAACTGTTGCCGGAGTGCTGGGACTTGTGGCCGCTTGCGCGGACGTTTGGCCAAATGCCACCAAGTTGATGATGTCTGCAGGCGGCAGTGGCGGATCCGAAGTGTAATTGGTCCTCAACCGGTCAAGGGGTCCCACGAAATTGAGAGTGATGTTGTACTGCTGCACGGTTGTCTTCGCATAAAGATTGACCACGGGCACTGTGCGAATCGGATTGGCGAACTCGATCGTGCCACTCTGAATTTCATATCGTTTTCCCATGAAGAACACTTCGCCGCTGGTCAGCGTTGCTCGTCCCAGCACGACCGGAGAGGCTAGCGTTCCAGTCAATGTTAAATTGGCCGCGCCACCAATACTGACTTTGCTGCTTGCCAAATTTACGTCCTGGGCAGTGGCCACTGCCACGTTCAATTTCATATTCGTCTCAAAAGCTGACGAAGTCGTGGCAGGCGTATCAGCCGAGAATTGGCCCAGCAATGTCGCAAGGTCGAATTGCTGCGTGAAAGATAGTCGATCGATCAGAACACGGCCCGTTAATTGAGAATTCGCCTGATTTCCAGCGAGCGCCAGGTTGCCAGTCAAAATAGAACGGATACCCTCGGGATATCGGATGCGCACGGATTTTGCGTCAAGTCCCAGATTAAAATTTGATTGGCCAGCACCATAGGTTAGAAAGCCACGGGCCGACACAGTGCCTCCACCGGC
Source organism: Candidatus Acidiferrum typicum (assembly GCA_025463105.1). GTDB lineage: Bacteria > Acidobacteriota > Terriglobia > Acidiferrales > UBA7541 > Palsa-360. The sequence continues at coordinate 8,940 of JAOAPW010000052.1, forward strand.
CGCGCCCGACAACTGAGTAATCTCAAGCCGGTTACCTGAAACTTGAACTTGTCCGTTCATGCCTTCGATACTCACCGGTAGGTTTTCCGTTGAGACAGCGGCATTCACAATATCAATCTTCCCTTGCATTGCAGGATGCGAGAAATCGCCGCGCGCGGAAATGTCCATATTGATGCGTCCCGAACTTTGCACTCCGGAGGCGAAGGCATGCAAGAGCGTTAGATCGACGGTGCCATTCGCCGAAACGTTGAACGGCACTGCGGATTTGATGGGAATGACGCCTTTTACATTTAGGCTTGTTCCTGTTCCTTTGAGCTCCGCCTGCTCGAGGGTAGCCACTCCGTTTTGATAATTCATGCGGAGTGGGCGAACCAGTGCCAGCTGTGCGGCTTCGTAATTTATGTTTAGCGTCGGGATTTCAACTTGCGCTGCAATCGCGTAAGGATTCTTTAGCGGTCCATTTAAACTTGCATGAAGTTCCGCCTGGCCCTGAATTTTCTGGTTCTTTGTTAAATAGCGCGCCAGGACAACGGCGACAGGAATCGCTCGAATATCGAGTGTAGCCGTTGCGGGATATTCACCGTCGAGTCCCACGTTTCCCTTTGCCTGAATGGCCCCCTGGTCCGCTTTTGAGTTCAGAGTGAACTCCGCGCGCCGATTCGCGAGATTCAGTTGAGCTTGCACATCTGAGATCGTTTGATCCCGAACCGCGAGCCGGGGAATTTGCAAGTTCACAGCGATCTGCGGATTATTTATATTTCCTTGGCCGCTCGCGGAGAACGTCAAGCTTCCGGTAATGCCAAGATCACGCGCCTGAACCGATCCGAGTTGGTCAAGCTTGACGCCCGCGGCGTGCAGATTGACATCATATGATTGCGTTTTAGGTTGATAGGTAAGCGCCGCTGTCGCGCTCCCGGCAGGAATTATCAATTGAGCGCTTGAGTGAATGGAATTCCCATCACCCTGAAAATCGAGATTTAAATTCTTAATAGGTTCATTCCAAGCGGAGCCTTGCGTAATCTGAAGCGAGCCTTGACCTTCCGGATTTTGCTCCGTGCCGTGGATAGAAATATTCGCCGCGAGTAGCCCGTTCACGGGGTATTGCGACTGGGTCCACTGCTGCAAATCTGAAATCGAGATCTGCCGCGCGCTGGCTTGCAAAGAAAGTGGACTGGATGGCGTGAATGACCACGCAGACAAGTCCGCATGTCCGCTGAAGCTGATCTGTCCTTTTTGCATGTCCGTCAGCAATCCATTCTGAAACGAAACGCTGGAAGATGCCGCGTCAAGGGTGATGTGAAGAGCCCGCCAGCGCGCATTCCGCACTTCGAAATCATTCGCGGAAAGTTCTCCTTTGATTCGTGGCTCCTTGACGGACCCGGATACTTGTCCACTAAAACGTGCCGATCCGCGAAGATCCGGCGGCAAAGGCGATGCAGTATTCGTTGCCGGCGAACCTCCGCTTTCCAATGCGGACGCGAGCGCAACCACCTCATGCAAATTGGTCGTATTTGCCTGAACGTCCAATTGTGACCGATCACTCAGAACGCCCGTAATCGAGACAGTCGTGTTTCCGGTCCGCAGATACGACTGGCCGAACGAAGCGGTATTTCGTGCGCCATCGTAGGCAACATCGATCAGTCCCTCAAGCGGAAGAGCCGACTCCCCTACAGCCGGCTGGTTCGAATTTCGAATGACGAAATGCGCTCGCGCGACACCATTTTTAATACTGGACGTCCACGTGGCTCCCACCGTCCCATCTACGCGTCCGCTGACCCGCACCACTTCACGATTTCGTACTCCAGCAGTGCTGTTCATCGCCTGAAGCGACACGTTGCGGACAAATGCCTGTACACGCGAGCTGGAGTTTCCGCTGATGTGAGACATTTCGTAATTCGCGCCGATATGTCCGCCGAGGAGATCGGCTTCAAGATTTCTTACGCTGAGATTGCCGTCCTGCAAACGATACTCGGCGTGAATGGATTTCGGGCTCGCCTCCATTTGCCCCATATTCATGACCAGTAGCGCACTGCTCATGCGCCCGTCCAGGTAAGCACTGTCAATCGCTGATTTATTCGGATCGTTGTCGTAGCGCATGCTGCCGGTCAGCGCGACCTCTCCAGCAGGGATCGATTGGCTGTTTGCGAATCGCGCGAGCTCGACGGTGGACAAGACGCCGTCATAAGTGCCTTCGATATGCGCACCCTCGTAGCTCGTCAGCTTCGCATGAATGTTGAGAGTTGATTTCTCCGTCGCCACTGTGAGTGGGTCAGCGACTATGCCGGAATGGCTGACCGTGAAGCTCAATTGAAGGCGATGCGGGATAGGTCTGAAAGTCGTCGCGGTAACGCGTCCATCACTGTATCCGAGTGTGCCGCGGTACTCGCTTACTACAGGAACGAAATGAATCTGTGCGCGGAAATCGTGGACTTCGGCAGTGAGTGGCGTTTCCCTATCGTTGTAATAAATTTGTCCCGAGTTTAGTTCCACGTGCTGAATCGCCAGGTCGAGAAGATTGTCGCTGGTTGAACCGGATGTGCCGGCGCTGGATGGTGACTGCGGCAAATTTGAATTGCCATTACGATCAACACTAAGATGAGTGACCGGCCGGTCGAGCACGATTTCATTCAAATCGACTTTTCGCCGAAGAACGGAAATAATTTTCAGTCCAACTCGCATGTGATCCGCCGCAAACAGTGGCGCTTGCGAACTGTTTTCTTTTCCGTGGAGAGCGATCCCATAAAAATCGATGGTGAACAATCGCCAGTTAATCGCCATTCTTTCTATATTCAACCGCGCGCCGATGCTTGCCTGCGCTTTTTGTTCGATCTGCTCCAGCACAAAACGGCGGAACGCGTCTGTGTGAACAATCGCCACCGCCGCTACGACCAGCACAAGAACAGCCCCTGCGATTGTCACTACAGCCCATCGAAAAAATCGTCTTCCATTCATTTTTCACCCGAGCGGCTTCCGCGTGCGGCGAACCGTTTCAGTTCAAGATCAGCTGGGCCAAGCCGACCAGCCGATGCGCAGAAGCCTCAATTTAGAATGCCTGTCCGAGCGTGACGAAATATTCAGTTGCCTTCACTCCTGGTACTGACGTCAACCTTCGCCCAATATCAATTCGAACCGGCCCCACAGGCGTTTCATAACGAAGCCCGAATCCGACCGTATGGGTAAAATTGTCGGCGAATTGCCGCAAATTGATTCTGGAATATACATTTCCTCCATCGTAAAAGATCACGCCACCCAGGCCGTTTTTTAACGGTATGGGGAAGCGAGCCTCCGAGTTCACGATGGCAAGCATGTTGCCGCCGACAGGAACACTAATCAAAGTACACGTCGAGGGAACGCCTGGGTTGCTGCAGACCGAAACTGGCCGTTGCGGTCCCGCGCCGTAGATGGGGAAACCGCGAATGGAATTAGCGCCGCCCGAAAAAAAGCGTTCGTTGAGCGGCACCACGGCGCCGGCAAATGGTTTCGCAAGACCCAGTCGAAAATTGTTAGCCCAAGTGAGCCACGGCGTTATCGGTTTATAAAATGATGTCTGACCGAAGAATCGAACGAAATTCACGCTGGAGCCCAGGGCAGTCGGCGAAACTTCAAAAGTGGCGGTTTGATAGATTCCGTGGTGAGCATCGAGTGGTTTGTCGCGCGTGTCGCGCACATACTGCGTCGCGACCGTAGAGAGGCGCACGCGCTGATCCTCCGGAAGCACGAGGTCTGGAATCGTGATATTTGTCAGCAGCGTGTGCTGGTAGCTATAACGAAGGATCAGGCTTCTGGTGTGCCGCTTGTCGAAAGCTTTTTCTACTTGCCAGGAGGCGCGCGCCAGTTCAGCCGTATAAATTGAATTTTGCGTGGATCGTTCGGCGGATAAACTGAGAAGCGAACTCCAGGACGAACTCCGAATGCGCGGATCGCTGTAGGCCAGCGTCCCACGTTGATCCAAACGCGAGTACACCAGGCCCAATGAGGCGGTTTCGGCGCGCCCACGCAAATTGTGCCGTGCGAATTCAATCGACAAGCGCGGCCCCCAAAAACTCTTTTGGCTCACCGTAAATGTGCTGCCAACTCCGATCGGAGGAATTCCCGGCAACGCGATGGTGCCCACGGGAATGTTTCCACTTCGAGGAAGCACCTCGAAACCACCTCCAAGGTCTATCGAGTTGCGCGGCGATTCATGAACCTTGATCAAAACCTCTTCTTCCTTTTGATCGCTTACCGGAGCCAGCGGTTTGATGCTCGCCCAATCAAAAATACTCAGATTGTAAAGATCGCTCTCGGAAGTCAGGAAATTTCCCAGACTTAATGGTTTTCCTTTGCTCACTTGTGAGCCAGCCATTTCCGTGATGAAAGATTTGCGGGTAACTTCAGCGCCTACAGGAATAACCTCGCTGATGTTGGCCTCGGGACCCGGATCAATTGTGTACACGATATCCACGAGATGATGATTAGCGGACTCGAAGTTTACATTGGAGTGAAACTGCGCGTTCAAATAACCGCGATCCAGGTAGCGCGCAAGTATATTGTTTCGGTCCTTCTGCAATAAAGCTGGGGAATAAGGCTTGCCGGGAGAAAGATTCAACGGATCATTGCCCACAATCGCTTTGACCGAGCCTGCATTGTTATCTTCGAGCTTTAGATCGCCGACCTTGTATTGTTCGCCCTCGGAAATCTGGAAAGTGACATCGACGCGGGGTTCGTAATCGGCGACTTTTGGGGTAACGACCACGTCAGCGAATCCCGCGTCCTTATATGCAGCCGTAATTGCATTCAAGCTTTTGCGGATCAGATCTTCACTGAATTTGCCTCGCGAAAAGAAATGTCCGAACACGGAGCGCCCTTTCTTGACGGGCACGAATGCTAGCAGTTGCTTGTCTTCAAAATGCTGATTGCCCTGGAAGTTCACTACCTCGACCTGGTGTTTTGCGCCTCGATTGACTTGATACACGACGCTCACTGAATCCTGTTGCCGGTCCATGTGAGCGTCGACTGTCGCATCGAAGTAGCCCTTTGACTCAAAATAGGAAAGGAGATTGCGACGGCCCTCGTCAACCAGGTCCTGATCGACAGAATTTTCCTCATATATAGGGATCAAGCGCTGAATCGTGCGCTTAAACATTCTGGCGCCCATCACGCGCACCGAAAAAAGCGGTCCGGCATCGACCTGAACATTCAGGTCGGCGCGGCCAGATTCGGCTCGATACGTAGGAGAATTGAACTGCACCCCTGGAGCGAGCCGCCCCTCCTTTCGGATATGCGAGCGGATATAGCTAACCGACTTGATGATGCGTTGCTGCGAATATTTTTTTCCCGGTTTCAGGGACGCTCCTCTCACTGTCGCCCAAAATGATTTCAGAGACTCCCGAAGTTGTGTTGTCTCTTCATCGGAAAGGCCCTGAATGTTAAGTTCTCCGAACCGGGCAAGCCGGTTCAAGTGACAATCGAAGCGGAGGTTGACGATGCGGTGCGCATCGTCCCGCTGCACAACGGGATTTACAGTCGCCTCAAAATATCCATTGGTCTGAAAAAATTGAAGCAGGGCCTGCGTTCCTTGAGCGGGCAATTCGTCAACGTATGCGGTCTGTTCGGGAATGTTCACGGCCTGCAGCAACTGAGTGTATGTAAATGTTTTGGTCGCGCCGGGAAAATCAAGCACTCCGATGTAGGAAGCGGGTTCCAAAATGAAAAGGATATTCAAGCCGGCTTGCTCAGGTTTAATGCTCACCTGAACTTTCGAGAACATCTCTGTCTTTTGCAGCGCCGCCACGCTGTCACGAATTGCTTTCATGGAAAACGGCTGGCCGGCTTTTTGCTGAATTAGAGGTCGAAAGGCCTCCACGTCGAATGTAGGTTTGGCGGAGACGTCCACTTTAGCGACGTTATTTCCTTCGAACCCTGCGTACGTATCAGGCTGAGCGTCCTGTGCAGCCGCTCGAAATACGCATAAAGAAAACAACAGGAAACCCACGATCGCGCAACTCCGTCTTATTTGCCTTCCGGCGCACCGGACCACGGGAGAGTCGGGTTCGCCGCGCATTACGCTGTCACTCCCGGATGCGTCAATTCCTCTATGACCGTATCGGTTTCAGCTCCAATCAGAAGGATAATATTGGCAATATAAATCCAGATCATAAAGATAATGAAACCGGCGAGAGTGCCGTAAATTTTGGGGATATTCGAGGCATGTTGGATATAGAAATCAAAACCGAAGGAAGCCAAAAAAAATGCCAGAGTAACGAACGATGTGCCAACCGTTATCCAATGCCAGGACCGCTTTACGTTTGGCAGGAAATAGTTGACCAGATTGATGGCCATCAAAATCAGCAATAGATTTGCCGTCCAGCGCGCGACATCCCAGGGCACTTTGGTCGTAAATGCCGAATATTGGTTGCTGAGGAATGCCGCGGCGGTGCGTCCAATCGTTGTCAGTGCAAAACTCAGAAGGAAAAATATTGCTGTTAACAGAGTCGCGGCAACCGCGATTATTCTTTTTTTCCAGAAGCCGCGAGTCTCCCTGGCGCCATGGGCGATGCTAAGCGCCTCCATGAGACTTACAAACCCGGACGATGCGCTCCAAATCGTAACCAGCAATCCAATGGACAAAAATTTCGTATATCCGTGCGTCAGATCGAGAACCACCGTGAAAATTACACGGCGAGAACCTCGGGGAAGATAAGTCGTAATCCATTCGACGAGGTCCTGCCAAAGATTTGTTGATGGCAGCCAACCCACAAAGGCCGCCAGCACCAGGAAAAATGGAACCAGCGAGAGCACAAAATAAAACGACATTTGAGCCGCCAAATTGGTGCAATCGTCAGCCGCAATTCGCGCAAGCACGCGCTTGAATACAGAAAGCAAACGCGAAAAACGCAGCCCCAAATTCCATGCCCGGAGACGCATATCAATCGCGCGGACATCTGTTCCCAGAAAGTGCAAAGCGACCTCCGCGATCGAAGCCCGGCGGGGGTTCTATCAACAACTTTCCATTTCGACCCAGCTGGCACTTCCATTGTAGAGACCTGCCACGGTCCGACTATCCGTTGAATCCTGTAGGGGGCATATTAAACCTTACTGCTTCTTGCAGGGTGTACAGAACGGTTCCACGCCAAATGAGCTTTGCGGATGGCCGTGCAGGTTCTTCTCAAGACTCTTGATATTCTTTCCATTCCCGCTCCACAGCTTTGGCCATGGCTTTGGCTGCATTGCGCAGCCAATCAGGATTCTTCCGGCGCAAATCTTTCAGGATTCTCTTCCCGTGCGGCTCGCTGCCTGAATGCACGTTCGCAGCTTCCGATCCCATTGCTTTCAGCAATATTTCTTCGTCGCGTTTTTTTGGCAGATCGTCAATATCGATGGGATTGGAATCCGGACAGAGCCGGCGGATCAACCAGGTTCCGACGATTCGCTGATAGGGATCGCGGGATCGAACGCTGGATCGTATGGCACGCTCGTAATGTGACTGCCAATGGATGACCCTTCCCTTCATCCAGACGCTTGCTGACGGGACCACAGCCTTAGCCTCTCGCGCGATGAATCCTCCGCACCACTTGCCAATTGCGACGAATCGTAATTGTCCAAGACTGCCAAGGCCAGCCTCTCTGCGGACAACCTTGAACTGCAGTTTGGGATCCGGCAGTGAAATCTTCAGGACATGTTTCGCGGAGCGCGGAAGGCCACCGTTATGAACTGTCGGTCGAGCATTTAGTTTCTGCCAGAAGCCTTGGGGAGACCGAATTGCGTCGATGCCCAGTTTTTCCAAATTCGTTTCTTCTTCGGC
>JAOAPW010000058.1 GCA_025463105.1 Candidatus Acidiferrum typicum
TCGGTCCTGCAGGATGGTCTTATACGGATTGGGGCAGGATTGTTTACCCCGCGCCAAAGCCGCGAGGCTTCCACGAAGCCGCCTACCTCGCCGAATTTTTCGACACGATTGAAATTAATACGTCATTCTACCAGCCTGTGCGGGCTGAGCATTCTCGCCAATGGATCGAGCGCGTTTCGGCCAATCCTCGATTCCAGTTCACGGCAAAACTCTGGCAGAAATTCACGCATGAAGCGGATGCGACGCACGAAGACGAGCGCGCCGTTCGCGCAGGTTTCGATGTGCTGCGCGATGCCGGAAAACTGGGAGCCGTCCTGCTCCAGTTCCCGTTTTCATTCCATCGCACGGACGAGAATATTTCGTATCTGAAGAATCTCCTCAAGTGCTTCGCCGATTATCCGCTGGTGGTGGAAGTACGCCACGCCACATGGAACGAAAAATCTTTTTACGCCATGCTGCACGAGCGCGGTGTTGGATTCTGCAATATTGACCAGCCGGTGATTGGCCGTTCCATGAAGCCCACCGAGCGCAGCACGTCGCGCGTCGCTTACGTGCGGCTGCACGGTCGTCGCTACGACTCCTGGTTCAGCGATGACCCGGCCATGCCGCCTTCCGAGCGCTACAATTATCTTTATACCGAGCAGGAACTCGAGCCCTGGGCCGCGCGCATCCGCCATCTCGCCGATCAGGGCGACACCACTTTCGTCATCGCCAACAATCATTTTCAGGGCAAGGGGATTGTGAACGCCCTGCAGCTACTTCGCATGCTCACTGGTGCAAAAGTAAGAGTTCCCGAGCCGCTCCGGCAGCACTATCCCGAACTCGAACGCATCGCCTCGGAGCCGCCTGCGGAGCCGCTGTTATTTCAGACATAGCATTAACGCGGTTCTCAGCACGGCGAGCGAAAAGCGCGGTGCTCTACGGCTTATGAGGAAGCGCTTCCTGCGATTCGTGCGATTGTATCGGTAGCCAATGAAAGCAGCACGTGCACTCAAGTCCCATGCGGCCTTCACGCCAGCGCATAATCGTTCGTGGGTGCAGACAGAATTGTTTGAAGAGCCACTTCGGTAGGGACATCATTGTAAGGTCGGACTCCGAGTAAAGTATTCATGCGTTCCGCACCGTTGAGTCTGCAAGGCGATCGAACACGCAGGGATGGTCACTTCATTCATCGTTTCTACTATCGGCCAAAATTGTTGGGACTTTAATTGCGAAAGTGGGACCGCTGCTTTCCGCAGGTCGGGGCTCAGCGCCGCTACAGATTAGCCATCACTTTTCCATCTGCAAGCACGATTTTCTGAAGGCGCAAGATGGGCGATCCGTTCCTAGCTCGAAAACCGCTCGCCGTGATGACATCGCCGGGTTTCAGCGTATTCTTGTCCCAGCCGCCTACGCGCACCAGCATGATCGGACTTCTCGCCTCGCAGCTCCATTTTTCAAGCTCGCCTTTGTCATTCTTTGCGTCCATAAAAATTTGTACGTGGGGATTGATAAATTGGAAGTCTGTCACGGTTCCCTTGACGGATACGACCTTTTCCGTGTCGTAATTCACTTCTCCGTGGTGCGCCGGCAGAGGAGCCGAAACAACCAGAACAGAAAACGCCAGGGTCAAGCTGAGCGCTAAATGTTTCATTTTCCAAGCCTCCTGAAATTACGGGACCAGGTTGAAGCACGACTGCCGAGGCCTTGCGGACTTGGGGAAACGAACTTCACAAAATATCCCATCGTGCGCGGGGAACTGTCAATGCAATAGTCGGCGCTCATTGATGCACGGCGCTACTTCTCCGGCGTTGCATTCTTATCGAAACTTTGGAAGCTTTCTTCGTCCTCACAGAACTGTTCTCCGAGTGTCCATGCGGGCTTCAACTGGAAATCCAAATGAGCTGTCCACGGCTTGGTGTACGCCTTGGAATCCTCGATAGTAATGTCGTCCACCAGGTGCTCGTGGCTGACGCGTTGGAAGCGTTCGACAACATGGAGCGCTTCGCTGTGCGGGTGACCCATGCGGTCGATCCAGGTCTTGTCATTGAAATTCACGGTGTCAACGACAAGGACGTCTCCCTCCCAATGCCCAATCGCGTCTCCCATCCACAACGGCCCGAGTGCGGCGTCATGCGGGCGACCATCCGTAAAAATCTGATGCCGGATCGAGTCGTACTCGAAAAGCATGATGACTTCGCCGGGCACTTGAACGATCTGCATAGGGAAGGGATGAAGATAAATTCGCGGCAGGCCTGGCGGAGCGCAAGTGTGGTAGATGGGATCATTCGTTTCCGCGATGGGATACGGGTGCTCCCCGAAGGAAGACTTGGCAGTTTTGTATCGCGCCTTCCCCCAATCGGTCATGGGAGGCTCATCCTGCGTGAGCTCGTAAATCCAGTAGCGCTCCCGGACAGTAGCCGGCCGGCCCAGGTCCTGCATCCATACTCCCGATAAATCATGAGCTTGCCCCGAGTCAGAGACCGTCGATGCTTTGGATGGCTGTTTGGTTTGTGCAGACGCTATCAGTAGACAACTCGAGATCACCGCAAATGCGAATGCAATGCTGCAAGAACGATTTCGCATTTTGAAACTCCTTGCAACGCTCGAATATTACTTTGGGAATTCCGCTTGGGGGATCATACACTGCGGGAGTTCGATGGCGTCAAGACCAATTCGTTTGCCCTGCCGACTAGGCAGGTCACACTGATTCGCGATCCCGATCTTCTGGGTTACGTCGAGGAACGGGAATGCGCGGCGTTACTCGATCAGGCCTTCTGCAGCACGCTGCGAAGGTCGCGGATGTCCTGTACTTTTTCGATGCCCATTATTTTATCAATCAGATTGGTGCAGTTCTCTTTGCCGAGGACGGGCTCTACCAGGTCGCGGCATTTCTGGATCACTTCCTCGCGCGTCATGGGATTATCCACCGTGCCGCGCACGTCTGTAACGTGGTCGGACAGAACCGTTCCGTCGTTCAGGGTGATTTCCACGATAGCTTGCCGCGCCGGTTCAAGCTTCTCAAGTTCATCGCTCGGAACGAGCTGCACTTTGGCGCGAACACGCAGGACGGCCGGGTCCTTCATGCGGGGCTTGTCGTGCGCGGCATGGAAAGAAGCGGTTTTATCGATGAGCATCACGGCGACCATGTGCTGGAGGCAAATATCGGGCATCTCGCGATTGTCGACAACGCGCGCTTCGGTGTGCGCAAGTCGCACGACGACCGACTTCACATCGTCGGGATTAACGGGGCGCTTTTTCAGAATGTTGTACATGGCATCAAGCGGCGCCTGGATCGGCGATCCCACGGTCCATTTCTTGATGTTGGTTCGGGCAATCTCATAGCGTTCGCCGAGCTTGTCGACCAACTCCTCCGGATGGGCGTTAGGTGCGTAAGCCTGGAAGTAATTGTCAGTGCCCGAAAAAATGTCGTCGATGCCGTTAAATCCTGCATGTACCACCAGTGCGGCGGTGACTCCGCTGCGCGCCGTCATGCCCGCGAAGACGAAGGCTTTCTCGATGTGTTCGGTGTCGCGGTTCCATGCTCCGATGCCCGAGGATTGCTGAGCCGTATAGTCGAGCAGCCAGCGCATCTGCTGTGCGTTCAAGTTCGCGGCGCAGCCCGCAGCGGCCGCCGAACCAAAAACGCTCGAAATGGCGTGAGTGCTCTTGTGACTGTTGTTCCGAAATTCGAGCGCGCCGAAGCTGATCGTCATGCGTGGCCCGATGTCGTAGCCGAGGGTCACGGCGCGCAAAAAGCGTGTTCCGTCTATGCCAAACTTCTCCCCGGCCGCGAGCGTGGCCGGGACGACGGAGCAGCCAGGATGCGATTGCGAGAACTCGTTGGAGTCGTCGGTTTCGTCCGAATGGGCCAGCATGCCGTTGATGAGAGCCGCTTCCAGCGGACTGGAAGTCATTTTCGAGGCAACGATCGTGGCAGTCTTGTCAGTTGTATAGTCGCGCGCGAACTGAAACGCCGCGCGAGCGGGAGGCAGGTCTGACCCGGAAATCATGGCTGCAAAGGTATCCAGAATATGGTGCTTGGCCTTCTCGACCACCTCATCCGGGAGAGCGCGGCCACCGGCTTCGCTCATATACGTGCTGAGCTTGGCCATCACGGGACTAATCGTGTCGGCGGCAAACACCCCACTGGGAAGCGCTGCGGCCGCGACTGTCCACCCGGCGCGTTGCAGAAGGCTGCGCCGGCTCAGGCTGCTGTCGCTGTTCGCTCGCGGAATGTTGGCGTTTCGATTGCGTCCCATACTTTTTCCCCCGCACTTTTGATTTTGATTTGGCTTAGGGACTGTAAGAATCTGGTCCCCTTGCGCTCCGGTCGCCCGGTTCCACGCGCGATTCTGTGAAAAACGACTTGCCGTTCAATCAAATTTTCCGTTTGACCTGTATTCATCCAAAAGTGTAACCCGCGAGCCATGTTCCAGCAAGCCCGTCTGAATATGGGATATTTAGCCGATCTGAAATATGCGGGCTTTTAGTACAGGGGACGATTTTGACCGATAACGGGGTCATATTAAGGTTAAGGAACGATCAGCCCTTCGTCTCTCGCGAGTTTTTCCTGGTTGCGATCAAATGTGTAGAACGTGTCTGCCTGCAACTTCAGGGCGGAAGCCACATGGATAATATCCAGCGTGCGAGCGCCCAGTTGAGGCGTTCTCCGGCGAGCCATATGCATTGCGCTGTCAAACAGACCGTTGGGCAGCGGCTTTAGCATGAGAACTCCCTCGGAAAGATCTTTCCGGATCAAAGCGTGTGCGGCTTTGATTTTTGATGCGCCAAGTTCCCGACGAAAAAGTCGACGTGAGAGGGCATTGGTAAGTTCCAGTTCGCAAAAAGAGGTCAGGAGAATCGGCAGCATGACCTGCTTCATATGCCTCGCGGCGAGCGCCGAGTTTGCGTCCAGCACGTAGAGCGATACCAGAAAGCTGGTATCCGCGTAGGCGCTCAATCGCGATCCCGTTCGCGAGAGACAAGTTCCGCTCCACTCACCTTCAAGGGCTTGCCCCGGTAAAGTTTCTTCAGCCGCCTCAAGAAATCCGGGCGCCGTCCGCGAACCGCCGGCTTGGCGGGAATGAGTCGGGCGATGACTCGCTTGCGCTTGGTGATTTGAATCTCCTCGCCTTCGCGAAGAAGATCCTCGACCTCCCGGAAACGGTAGCGAAGATCGCGAACAGAGGCTTTTCTCATGTGATGCATTATAGCATCACTCTGGAAAATACACTATAACCTTCCAAGTCTTACCAAATGCACTAAAGTAATTCTGCGTGATTGACACCGCCCCGGATCGCCCGCACGTTGTCAGAAAGTCACGAATTTAGGGCCGCTCGACTGCCCGCCGGAATCAGGTGCGGGCTCCGCTTGGAGCCCGCCAGAGTTAGGTCCGGGCTCCGCTTGGAGCCTGTCACATTCAAGGACAGGAAAAAGAGACTGTCCTTATTCTGCCCCAAGGGACGGGGTAATCCAGGGGTCAGATATCCGACAATAGGGTTGGGATACTAAAACTACATGATTGTACTTGAAGGATTTAAGACTCTCCGGAGCGCTGTACGGATCGCGTGGATCGCCGTGTTGGCATGTGGTGGTCTGTTTGTTATCGGTCATCTATTGCGGCAGCTCGGCATCCTGGTGAATCCTCTCGTCTGGTCGAGCGCACAAATTATTACCGCGCTATTGAGTCTTACGATCGCTGCGAACGTCCTGGTGCGTTACCACGGTACCGGCAATCGCGTTTCGCTGCTTTTAGGGGTGACGTTGGCCGTCAGCGGGATCATCCATCTGATCGCGATTCTTGAACGATATCGTCACTTTCTTTCGCTGGAGGAGAATTTCCGAGCGCCGCTATCGTGGATGGTAGGGCAGACGATTCTCGGCCTGATTTTTCTATTCGCCCACGCCATCGACAAGCATCTGCCGTGGCCGCGCGACCTGAGAAGAAATATCGTTGCCGTAGTGGCGCTTATCATCGCGGTATCTTGTCTGGTGGCCATGGCCTTTCTGCTCGTTCCGCATGCCCCGCCCATTCATCCCCAGAACCTGATAGCCCGCCCGTGGGAATTGCTCCCCGGCGTCATCTTTTTCGCAGCCGTCTTCGTGCTGAAACGCATCCCCGACGGGGACCGATTCGCATTTGATTCCGTGCTGGTTTGGGTGGCGGGTATGAACGCTGCGGGCCACCTGATCGCAACGCAATCCGCGCGTGTTCTGGATGTGCCTGGTGCAGCCGCACAACTGTTGACCACCTCCGGCTGCGTCGCTCTTCTGGGCGCGACCCTGCTTGATAACGCACAGCTCTTTAGCCAGGTTCGAACTCTGGCCATCAGTGACAGCCTGACGGGCCTGGCGAATTACCGTCGCCTCGTGGATGTTTTGCAAAATGAATTGGAACGATCGGGGCGAACCAACCGTTCTTTTTCCGTCCTGTTAATGGATCTCGACCGGCTCAAGGGCATCAACGACCGCTACGGGCACCTCGCCGGAAGCCGGGCACTCTGCCGCGTGGCGGATATTCTTCGCCTGCATTGCCGGTCGATTGACACGGCGGCGCGTTATGGCGGCGACGAATTCGCGCTGGTGCTGCCGGAAACCGACGAACTTGCCGCGCAGCAAGTCGCCGATCGCATCCGCGATTGCCTCGCAGTCGACGAGGAAATTCCGCGACTCACTTTGAGCATCGGGCTCGCGACCTTTCCGCAATGCGGCTATTCTGTTCAACAATTATTGGAAGCTGCCGATCGCGCCCTCTATACAATGAAGGAACAATCCAGGAGCGGGAAGCCACAGAAGCCGCGCCACGTTGAAAACGGAAGAGAGTTTTAGTTGGAGCACACCAGAAACTGGCGCGGGCTCTACTTGGAGCCCGCCGGAAATTAGAAACCTTCGTCTACAGGTTCTTCAGGCGAATCGCAGGAGGCATCCGGAACATTCCAGAATTCCAGATTGGGCGCCGGAAATTTTACGCCCACTTCATTCATTTCCGCATCACTGCTGCGAACGCGAACGACACGGCAAATTTGTTCTTTCGAGGAATAATTGTTTATCAACAGCAATTCCTGTCCTTCGCAAACCGGCGAGTGCATTCGGATGAGCGCTCCCTCCGCACTCACGTTTATCGCCTGCGCCTCCTGATAGAATGGAGACCCGCTCGATCCGCGACCGTAAACCGTGAGGGGAACATCCAATTCCCACCGCTTGAATCGCCGCTGCTCCGTCATGTCCATGACGCCGCGATTGCCCGTAGGCGCGCCATGCGCCGAGCGTGTTGCCTCCGCGGTTCTGAGGGCTTCGTAAATTCGGCTCATAGGTCGTATCCTGTCAGGGAGTACACAATTTGGCTCGATACCAATGATCTCAGGCGGATAGAATCGGCCGAATAGCTGTCTAGTCCTAATATTCGGTAGTACCAGAGTTCTAGTACTTCAAGGCCATCAACCAGATTTCGCTGCAAACGCGGGCGTTCCTGCCAATGTTCCTTATGCTCACAGTGGCCACTTGAACCCGTGATTTCGGCATGAGACGATTCCGCCTGCGAGCACTACTTGGATCCAAAGGCCAGAGCAAAGAGCGCGCGGCAGTCCGGGGGGGGGCACCAGTGAACCGGAGAGACTTTGTAAAACTCGGCGGGCTGGCCGCTCTGGAACTGGGCGCCGCCAAGTTGCTCCTGTCGCAGATGCAGCCGGGCATGCAGTCGGGCGCGCCGGTAACTGAAACCACCAAAGCCGATTTCTCCCTGCGAATTGCTCCCGTCCTCGTGGAGTTGACCCCGGCTCACACCATCAGCACAATCGGCTATAACGGAACCTCCCCGGGACCGCTGCTCCGAATGCGGGAAGGCAAACCGGTCACCGTGGAAGTCATCAATGATACCGACGTGCCGGAACTGGTGCATTGGCATGGCCTGTTCATTCCTCCCGAAGTAGACGGCGTCGAGGAGGAGTCGACTCCGATGGTGCCGCCACACGGCCGCATCCGGTATCAGTTCGTTCCGCGGCCGGCCGGAACGCGCTGGTATCACACCCATACGATGGCTGGCGCGGACCTGCACCGCGGCGCCTACACGGGACAGTTTGGATTCCTTCTGATCGAGTCGGGGGACAATCCGGGTAACTATGACAAGGAAGTTTTTCTCGCTCTGCGCGAATGGGAACCCTTTTTTAATCCGGAAGCGGACGATGATGAGGATGCAAGTAATGCCGGACCGCAGCCGGAACGGCCGAAGACGCTGGACACCAGCCCGTCGGGCCTGGAAGTCGGCTACTCGATGTTTTCGATTAACGATAAATCACTGGGAGCGGGAGAACCGATTCGAGTGCGCCAGGGTGAACGCGTGCTGATGCATCTGCTGAATGCGAGCGCGAGCATGAATCGCAGCGTAGCGCTCCCGGGACATCGCTTCCAGATTATTGCCATGGACGGCAACACAATTCCCACACCGCGAACTGTCGACGTGATTGATTTAGGTCCGGGAGAACGCGTGGACGCGATCGTTGAGATGGCCCAGCCTGGCGTATGGATCCTTGGCGTGACCACGGACGAAGAACGCAACTCGGGGATGGGCATCATCATTGAATATGCGAATCAGCACAAACAGCCGCAGTGGGTTCCGCCCCCCAAAACGCCCTGGGACTACACGATTTTTGGCCGCCCAGGGACCCAACCCGCGCCGGACCAGACCATCGACATGATTTTCCAAAAAATTCCGAGTGGCGCCGGCATGTTTAACAGCTGGACGGTGAACGGAAAAGAATATCCTCACGACCAGGAATTTGTTCTCAAGAAGGGCAGCCGCTACCGGCTGGTATTCCGCAATCGCAGCGAAGACGCCCATCCGCTGCACATGCACCGCCACTTGTTCGAGCTGGTCGAGATCAATGGAAAAACTACAGCGGGAATCATGAAGGATACCGTCGTGGTGCCGGCCTACGGGCGCGCTA
>JAOAPW010000071.1 GCA_025463105.1 Candidatus Acidiferrum typicum
TTACCCGTCATTGACATGTGCCGGACCATCCAGTAACAAGAAACCATCAATTTTTTGTGCAAGCGCCCTCTCAGGAGAGATTTGATGAACAATCGTTCGCCCTTCGTTATCGCCGTGGCCGTTCTGATGTCGATATCGATTGTGATCCCCGCGGATATCGCGGCGCAGGCCGGACAGAAAGCCGGGCAAGTTTCGCGAGCCATCCCCGATGTGGCGATCGCCCGCGGCACGCAAAATTTGCCGGCGTCGATCAAGACTCTGGTGGATTGGGGCGATGTCGTTAAAACGAATGAAGGCGGGCGGGCGCGCGTTTCGCTGGACGATGGGTCCGTGCTCAATGTCGGCTCTAGCTCCTCCCTCTTGGTGACACAACACAATTCCGCGGCGCAACAGACGCAAATCGAATTGACGTACGGGCGCATGCGTTCGCAGGTGGTCAAGCAGTCCAAGCCGAACGCCAAGTTTGAAGTTCACACGGCAGTGGGTGTGGCCGGCGTAGTGGGTACGGATTTCTTTCTGGGGTATTTGAACGGAATTTTTCAGTTAATCGTGTTTGAAGGGCACGTCAAATTCTGCAATCTGGACGGTGTATGTGTGGACGTGCTTGCCGGGCAGATTGCCACAATCCGCGACGGCCATAAATCTCCCGACCAGCCGTCTCAAGCCACGGCCACGGAACTGACCGAGGCGGCAACCGCGACGACGATTGGAGCCACGGTAGGCGAAATTCCGGTGCATCACATTGGCGCCTGGACCTGGGTCGGCATGACCATTCTGGTGGCAGTGCCGGCTATCGTCGTCCCGATTGCCACACGCGGACACTCGCCCGCACCTGTCCTGGTTACGACCGGCTGCAGCCCGAATAATCCCAAAGCTTGCGGATAATCCAAGTCCTGGTTGTTGTGCCCCGCATCTCTTGCCCCTGAGCAAACGCGAAGGGTCAGACGCGGGGATTTTCTTCAAAACTGGCAACCAAACCTCGCCTTGGAAGAGGCGAGCTACAAAATGGCGCGGCGGGCGAAGATGCCCCGGCCTCGGCCATTCCACTGCACTTTTGCAAAAACCAGGAATGGTCTCCGTCTCCGCATGTCGAAATAATTACTGGACATGCGGCGACATTCAGCCCTGCGAATGCATCCAAGCGTTGATACGCGCGAGCTCGCATTGGTAGCAACAGGAGCGAGCGCGAATTTGAGATCGGCAACTTATAGGCATACACTAGTAAGTTCGCACAACTGATTAATCGGAATTCTGGAGCGTCCCTCGTGAAAACATTAACTCTCGCAAGTCTGACAATATTGCTTTCCATGAACGCGCTGGCCGCGAACAAGCCGGCGGCCCGTCCGGCGCCGCTCCCGTCAGCGCCACAGGCGGCGCAGGTTGCGCCAGCCCCCGTCCTGGTGACTATGGGCCAGGAACTCGATCGCGAGATGCCCATCCTTTCGAAGTCTATTCCGCCGGCGTATTTCATCAACTACACGTTGACGTCAACGCACCGGACCGAGGTCATGGGTTCGAATGGAGCGTTGCTCTCCAGCCAGGAGAGCTACTCCAGATGGCTTGAGACGCTGGTGCGAGTCGGCAGCTACGACCTGGACAACACACACAAGGTGGGAAATTCCGTACAGCGGCAGGGAAGTTACGGCGCGTCCGTGCCAGTAGACGATGACGCCGGAGTGCTTCGACGCGCCATCTGGTTGCAGACGGAAAAACAATTTACCGCCGCTTCGCAAGGACTGCTGAAGATTAATACGAGCAAGGAAGTGCAGGCGCAGACCGCCGAAGAACATGCGCCGGATTTTTCTCGCGAGGAGCCGCACACGTTCTACGGCCCGGAAGTTTCCGTTCATCCCGACCGCAAGCCCTGGGAAGAGAAAGTCCGGCTATACACGCACGCGTTTCGCGCGTCGCCGCAGATCCTGAATTCAATCGTCACATTCAGCGCGCTGGGTGAAAACCAATATCAAGCCAACAGCGAAGGGTCGCGCCTGCAGTTCGGCCAGGTCCATTACCGCCTGGAATTGTTCATTCAGGGCAAGGCGCCCGATGGGATGGACATCAACCGTTACTATAATTTTGACTGGACGAATCCCGCCGACGCGCCGGACGACAAGACTGTGCTTGCCGAAGGAGAGGTCCTGCGCAAGGAATTGGAAGCTCTCGTGGCCGCGCCACTGGTTGAACCCTATGCTGGCCCCGCGCTCCTCACCGGCCGCGCTACCGCGGTATTCTTCCACGAAGTGTTCGGGCATCGCTCCGAAGGCTTCCGGCAGAAAGACATCAGCGAAGGACAAACCTTCGCACGCAAGGTCGGCGAACCGATTCTGCCATCGTTTCTTTCCATCTATGACGATCCAACAACAAAGACAATCGGAAAGGACGTGCTGATCGGCTACTACCCGTTTGACGATGAGGGCACTCCTGCCGAGCGCGTTACTCTGGTGGACAAAGGAGTTTTGCGCAATTTCGAGATGTCGCGGCAGCCTCTTACGGATTTTCCGCACTCGAACGGCCACGGAAGACGCCAGATCGGCGCTCAGCCGGTTTCTC
>JAOAPW010000095.1 GCA_025463105.1 Candidatus Acidiferrum typicum
CGACTGCATAAAGAGGGCAACACGATCATTGTGGTCACCCACGAAAACGACATCGCCCAGCGAGCCGACCGCATCATCCACGTCCGCGACGGCAAAGTCGAATCCGATGAGGCGGTAAAACACTAGCGGGCATCTGAAAAATGGGTTTTGTGGGTCGCGGCTTCAGCCCCTGAAGTGCCAATCACGCCGTCGATGGGATTGATGAGAGCGGTTGCAATGCATGGTCCCACGCGCGTCGACATGTATTTATTTCAGAATCGTGTTGTAACGAGATTCTTCGAGGAACCTTCCGAGTGCGACGCAGAATTGCGATCTTTGCTCTTATCGTGCAGTCGATTCTGTTCCTGATTCACTTTTTCCTCTACGCAACATGGACGTTTTTCTGGGATGAAGCCCGCTCTCAGGGCCATTTGACGCTGCAATTAACGATTGCAGTCTTGTCCGTAAGCTTTGTTTCGGCGTCCCTGCTGGGAATTCGCTATTTCAATTCGCTCGTCCGTATTTATTACACAATTTCAGCCGTTTGGCTTGGATTCGTGAATTTTGGATTTATGGCCGCATGTGCGTGCTGGATTTTTTATGGCGGGCTCAGGATCTTTGGTTTCCATGCGGATCGGCGGCTCCTGGCCGGCACATTTTTGGGGCTCGTCATGCTGGCGACGCTTTATGGAATCGTCAACGCCTCCTGGATTCGTGTTAAAAAAATCACGGTCAAGCTTCCGAATCTTCCCGAATCATGGCGCGGCCGCGTCGTCGCGCAGGTAAGTGACTTGCATCTTGGGCACATCCAGAATCTTGCATTCATCCGGCGAATAGTCGCGTCGCTCAAGCGACTCGGGCCGGATGCCGTATTTATTACAGGTGATCTCTTTGACGGCGTGGCGGCGGATGTCGACCGGCTCAGCAAGCCCTGGGCAGAGACGGCTGCGCCACTCGGAACGTATTTTATAACGGGAAATCACGAGGAATTTTCCGATCGCACAAAGTACTTGGACGCGCTCAGGCGCTACGGCGTCCGCATTCTGGACAATGAAAAAATCATTGTGGACGGCTTGCAGCTTGTTGGCGTGCACGACCGGGATTCGGCGTCCACCGAGCGATTCCGGTCACTACTGAAACGGGCCGCGGTTGACCGCGAGCGAGCCTCCGTTCTGCTGGTCCACGAGCCCCGCCACCTGAGTGTGACTGAAGAAGCCGGGATTTCCCTGCAGCTCTCCGGACACACGCATCGGGGACAATTTTTTCCGTTCACGCGCATTGTGTCCGGCATCTACAAGCAGTATGCGTACGGGTTGCAAACTTTTGGCCGGCTTACCGTCTACACGACCTGTGGGACCGGAACCTGGGGACCGCCGATGCGCGTCGGGACAAATCCTGAGATCGTCTTGATTCGATTTGAATGATGATCCTTCCGGCGTTTGTCGGAAAATAATTCTAAAATTTCAGCCGACCCTGCCGAGTGCGGCGTTCTCCCGGTGACAGTAACGCGGAGTGTTTCATCCTAACTCGAAGTTAAGGATGATATAAATCAAGTGGTAGCTCATCGACTACATGTTCGCCTCACGCACAAATTGGCGGTTGGACCAGAATCGGTTCGCACAGGCGCTTGACGCGCATCGCCGCGCGGGCAAAGAGTTGCTGGACCTGACCATCTCGAATCCCACCGAGTGCGGCGTGTCCTATCCGGAAGCGGAAATTCTAGAGGCGTTGTCCGACCCGCGGGCGCTCGCGTACGTACCGGAGAGCAGGGGACTCCGCGAAGCGCGCGAAAGTGTCGCCGGTTATTACGACGGGCGAATGGGATTTGCGGGGCCTGGACAAAGTGTCGATCCTGAGCGCATCGTACTTACTTCGGGAACCAGCGAAGGATACAGCCACATTTTTCGACTGCTCTGTGATGTCGGCGACGAAGTTCTCGTTCCCGCACCGAGCTATCCGCTGTTTGAATTTCTCGCCGATCTTGCGGACATCCAGCTCGTTCCCTATCCACTTTTCTACGATGACGGCTGGGGAATCGATTTCGCATCGTTGCGCGAGGCGCTGACGTCGCGTTCGCGAGCCGTGCTGGTTGTGCATCCGAACAATCCGACCGGCTCGTTCATCAAGCCGCGCGAGGCTGCCGTACTGACCGAGATTTGCGCGGAGCATGAGATGGCCATTGTGGCCGACGAAGTTTTTCTTGATTACGCGGACGAGTTCCAAAATGCCGATCTAGCGCGGACGTTTGCATTGCACGATGCGGCGCTCACATTTACGCTGAGCGGTCTTTCCAAAATTTCACTATTGCCGCAAATGAAGCTGGCCTGGATGGTTGTGAGCGGCCCGCAGGAGCTCGTTCAAACAGCTGTCGCGCGGCTTGAAATCATCGCGGATACTTATCTTTCGCCCAGCACCCCGGTGCAACTAGCGCTGCCAAAATTTCTCGCGTTGCGAAACGACCTTCAGGCGCAATTGCAGCAGAGAATCTCCGCCAATCTTGCGATCCTCGATGCCATGCTGCGCGAATCGAAGCTGCTCGCGCGCCTCGATCGCGAAGGCGGTTGGTACGCAATCCTCCGCGTCCCGGCCACGGGGCCCGATGAGTCCCTGGCCGTCGAACTGCTCGAACGCAGCTCAGTCCTCGTACATCCCGGAAGTTTCTTCAATTTTTCGCGCGATGGTTTCCTGGTGCTCAGCTTGATTACGCCGGAAGAACAGTTTCAAGAAGGAGTGCGGCGGCTGGGGAAGTTCTTCGAAGGATGAGTTCCGGGTGCGTTTTATTTCGCTTCATCTTGACATTGTTAGCGATAGATATCCTTGCGATGCCCGACCTGGACCACAAGAATTATGAGGCGATCGTCTTCGATTTTGCAGATAAGCCTGTAATCTCCCACGCGATATTTCCAGAATTCCCCAAGCCGAGAGCCTTGCAAGGCTCGACCAATGCTACGAGGATCGTCTAGCTTAGCCAATCGATCGCGAACGAATTTCAGGATGCGACTGGCGTGCTGCGAGTCGAGTTTGGTCAGCTCCCGGTCCGCGGCAATAGAGAACTCAATCGTCCATGCCATGACGCTTTAGGACGTCATCCAGGGTAATTGTGTCATCTCGACCATCACGAATACGCTCCAGCGCACGCTCGGCGAGATACAAATCTTCGAGATCTTCCAAGTGCTGCAGGATTGCCTCACGGGCATAGAAAGTTTTGGTGCGCCCCGTACGTCGGGCAAGGTTTTCCAACCGTTTCTCAATAGATTGAGGGAGTCGAATAGCCAGCATAAGTTCCTCGCTATACAAGTATAACATAAAACCGCAGCGTCACGCTTCGGCTTCGAGGACAACCACAGGTTGATAAGTGCGCGGCACAACGGCTTCGGCAATGGCGATCAGGCGATCCTGTTGGCTGAAGACGCGGAGGCGCGCGGGCTTCCATTCACCGGAATTAAGTTCTGCCGTGGCGCCCTGCGCGACGCTGACGCGGCCGGGCTGAATCTGCGCAAGCTGCACGGTGAATTTTGAGCCGTGGCGCACGCGCTGTTCGACAAGTGGCGGCACGATGGCGCTCGGCAATTCCGGAAGCAAGCGCTCGATGGGAATGACGTATTGCGCGAGATTGCCTTCCGCTGCGGCGCGCGCGATATCTTCCAATTTCGCCGCCTGGTCGAGCGTGAATTCGCCGACCACGGTGCGGATAATTTCCGCCAGGTGCGCGCCGCATCCCAGCGCCGCGCCCATATCGTGGGCCAGCGAGCGAATGTAAGCACCCGCCGCGCATTCGATGGAAAACTTGGCGAGCGTCCCGGCAACTTCGTCAACGCGAAAATCGTACACTTCGATGTCAACGGCTTTCAGGTCGACGGGTTTTTTCTTTCGTGCGAGCTCGTGTGCCGGGCGTCCATGAATTTTTTTCGCCGAGTAAGGGGGCGGCATTTGCGGGAAGAGGCCCACGCGCGCGGCTGCCAGGCGTTCGATTTCGGCCCGGTCGAGCGCCGGCGCGGTGTCTGGTCCCTGCGCCGTGCCGTCCGCGTCGTAGGTGTCTGTCGCAAACCCGAACCGGAATGTGGAGGTGTAGCGTTTGCGGCGTCCCGCGTAAAACTGCGCGAGCCTTGTGGCGCGGCCAAGCAGCAGCACGAGCACGCCAGTCGCCAGCGGATCAAGCGTTCCCAGATGGCCGATCTGCCGAAATCCGAGGATACGGCGAGCGGCATCCACGACGTCATGCGACGTCCTGCCCTGTGGTTTGTCGATGATCAAGGCGCCGTCCAGCGGCGCGGGTTGAGGTTTTCGTGGCATGGACGGCCGCGGGCTCTCAGCTGCAGAAATGTGCTAATCAAAGCCTTCAGGGGTTAAAACTCCTGAAGCAGGCGCAACGCTTGTCGTGCCTGAAGGCACGACCCACAAAACTTGAAAACTTATGAATCCTGAAAACTTTTGGCTAAGTCGACATCGTCATTTTAATGACGTTGATTGTTGTAGCCCGCGTCTTCAAACGCGGGGTTATTTCTCACGATTGGCAAACAAACCCTCGCCTCTGAGGAGGCGGGCTACCAATTCGCAACTCACTGCGCGGGCTTCCTGGTCTGGCGCAGAAGCTCTTCGATCCGCTGGCTGTATTCCTCTGAGTGATCGAGCGTGAAATGAATGTCAGGCGCGCGGCGAAGCTGAATGCGTTCCGTCAACTCATGGCGAATGTAGCCGACGGCTGCGGCGAGGCCCCTGATTGTGGTCTTCTGCTCAGCTTCGGTTCCCATCACGCTGACGAATACGCGCGCGTGTTTCAGGTCAGGCGTGACGCGCACCTCGGTAATTGTGACCAGGGCGGCAATGCGCGGGTCTTTCAATTCACCCGCGACCATGATGCCCAACTCGTGAAGGATTTCCTCGGCGACGCGTTCGTGCCGATGTCCCGCGATCGTCATCGTTGTCTCACTGATTGCAGAATTTCTTATGATTTCGCACTTGCGGTTTCACTAAAGCACTTCCAGATCATGCCCGATCAGATCGCGGCCCAGCAGCCGTTCGGAATCCTCGAGCACATTGCGCAGAGATTGTTCCAGATGCGTGTTGTTGTTCGACAAACTTACGACGCCAACCACCGATCGCTGCCAGGAATCCTGCCCTTCGAGTTCAGCCACGGCCACATTAAACTTACCTCGCAGCCGGTCTTTCAGGCTGCGCAAAACCTGCCGCTTGTCTTTTAGCGAGTGCGCCTCGGGAATATAGATTTCCAGGGTGAGCAAACCGATTGGCATCGTCTTCCCTGTGAATGGACCTGAAAATGAGCCTGCAAATAAGACTGCGAGCGGGCCCTGCGCAGGGCCCAGGTGAAGATCAGGCCGAAGCTTCCGCCAGCACAAGTCTCTGCATGTGGAAGCACTCGAGAACGTCGCCAACTTTGATGTCGTTAAAGTTGGAAACGCTGGCGCCGCACTCGAATCCGGAACGCACTTCGTTAGCATCGTCTTTGAACCGGCGTAATGAACTGATGCGTCCGGTGTAAATTACGATGCCTTCGCGAAGCACGCGGACTTCGGCGTCGCGCTTGAGCACGCCATCCAGCACATAGCAGCCCGCGATCATGCCAACGCCCTTCACGCGGAACGTGTTGCGCACTTCGGCGCGGCCCAGGTGCGTTTCCTTGAAGACCGGATCGAGCAGCCCGGTCATGGCTTTTTTGATTTCGTCGGAGACTTCATAAATGATCGTGTGCGGTCGAACTTCGACGCCTTCGCGCTGCGCCAGGTCCGAGGCTTTGCGGTCGGGCCGAACGTTGAACGCCACGATGATGGCGCCCGAAGCTGACGCGAGCAGAACATCGTTTTCCGTGACAGCGCCAATGCTGGCATGAATAATTTTGAGCTTCACGCGGTCATCGGAAAGTTTCGGCAGCATCTCGCTCAAAACCTCCACCGAACCCTGCACGTCGGCCTTGATGACGAGCGGAAGTTCCTTGACGTCTCCCGCTTTGAGTTGCTCGTGCAATTGATCGAGCGTGATGCGCGCGCCCGCGGACCTGGCGAGCGTGGCTTCACGCAGCTTGCCCTGGCGGAATTCGACGATGTGACGCGCACGCGCTTCGTCGGCCACCTGGAACTGGTCGCCCGCTTCGGGAGCGCCCTGCAAACCGAGAACTTCCACGGGAGTCGATGGCCCCGCGCTTCTGACGGGGCGGCCGTGATCGTCAAACATGGCGCGAACTTTTCCATAGACGGCGCCGCAAATAAAAACGTCGCCGGTGTGCAGCGTTCCCGTCTGCACCATGATCGTTGCGACTGCGCCGCGGCCTTTATCCACGCGGGACTCCAGCACAGTGCCGGCCGCGGGAGCTTTCGGATTGGATTTGAGTTCGCGAAGATCGGCAACCAGCAAAATCATTTCCAGCAACTTACTGAGATTTTTCTTCTGTTTCGCGGAGACCTCGACCATCACGGTGTCTCCGCCCCATTCCTCGGGCATCAATCCGCGTTCAGAAAGCTGGCGCTTGACGCGCTCGACCTGCGCTTCCGGCTTATCGATTTTGTTAATCGCGACAATGATGGGAACGCCCGCGGCTTTGGCGTGATCAATGGCTTCCTGCGTTTGCGGCATCACGCCATCATCGGCGGCAACGACGAGCACTACGATGTCGGTTACTTTCGCGCCGCGCGCGCGCATGCGTGTGAACGCTTCATGGCCCGGCGTATCGACGAATACAACTTTGCGGCCATCAATGTGAACGACCGAAGCGCCGATGTGCTGGGTGATTCCGCCAGCCTCTCCAGCGGCGACTTCCGTTTCGCGGATGGCGTCAAGCAAGCTGGTTTTGCCGTGATCTACGTGGCCCATCACGGTTACCACGGGCGGCCGCGGTTCAAGATTCTCGGGTTTTTCTTCCCGGGCGACTTCCTGAACCACGTCTTCTTCGAACGTGAGAACCTTCACAATGCCGTTAAACGATTCCGCGAGAGTCGTTGCGGTCGCCGTATCGAGCGCCTGGTTAATACTGGCGAAGATGCCGCGATCCAACAAAAGTTTCAGGACTTCCTTCGCGCGGACATCGAGCTTTTCCGCGAGATCGCGGACCGTCACGCCTTCCGTGATGGTAATTTCACGAGGCTCGCGCGGCGGAGGCGCGGGAGCGCGCTCAATCTGCGCTGTGCGCCGCTCGCCAGGACCCACTCGAGCGCGAACCGGATGAAGTTTTCGCTCGCCTTCCTCAAAGCGCTTCTCCATCGTGGGACGCGCGCGCGCCGCAGGCTTGCGTTCATAGATTGGCTTCCCGGGCTCGGCCTTGGGAGGCATTTTGTCCGAAGGCTGCGCGGGAGCAGGGCGTCCTCCCGGGCGCGGACCGCCTGGGCGTCCAGGCATCGGCTGTCCGGGGCGCATGGGAACTTGTTGTCCCGGGCGAACGGGAGCGCCGGGCCGCGATGGAAATCTCGATTGCGCAGCACCGGGCCGCGCACTGGCCACAGGGCGCACCGGAGCAGGAGGATTTACACGCGCTCCAGGCGGCAAAGGATTCCAGTTTGGTTTGGGAGCAGATCTCGTCGCAGAAGTCGGGTGCGTCGTCGTGGCATGCCGTGCCGAGGCTGCTGGAGCAGGTGCCGGCCTCGCGGACGCCGGAGGCGGAGCTGTCGGTGTTTTCGCCGTCGCAGGAGCTGCTGGCGGAGCTTGTCTCGCAGGTACAGGAGCAGTTACCGGAGGTCGTACCGCCGGTTTTGGAGGCGCAACAGGGGGCGGAGCCGCCGGTTTTGCCGGAGCGGGTGGCGGCACAGCGGGAGCGGCGGGCTTCGCCGCAATAACCGCAGGTGCTGGAGCAGGTTTCGGCACTGCAGGCGTCGCCGGAGCAGGCGCCGCTACCGGAGGAGCCGGTGCGGCTACAGCAGGAGCGTGCGGTGCGGCAGCAACGGCAGGAGGTGGCGGAGGGGCCACCACGGCAGGCTTCAGGCGTGCTGCCTTGGCGGCTGCATCTTTTGCCGCTTTTTCGGCCACAGCTCTTTGCTCGGCCGCGACTTCCTCTTCAGCAGCGTCGCGGAAATGCTTGCGCACTCTCTCGGCTGCGTCGACGTCGATCGAACTTGAATGCGTTTTTTTCTCGGTAACGCCGGCCTCAGGCAAATAGTCAATAATTGCCTTGGCCTTGACCTCAAGTTCGCGCGCCAATTCGTTGATGCGGATTTGATTCGCTTCTGTCATTGCCCTCCGGGACTACTCCTTGCTACTTTCTTCCGGCTTTTCCTCGGGTTCAGGGGAATTGCCGGATTCCGCGTTCCCGGCTTCGCCTTCCGCCGCGGCAGCAGCCGCCGCAGCAGCAATTTCTTCCGCTTCCGTGGGAGCCTCAATTTCTTCGGCAGCGACGTCCGCGGCCTCGCTCGATTCTTCTTCGGTGGCCTGCGCTTCTTCCACACCAGCCTCAGCGGATTCCTGCTCCGCAAGACCTTCGAGAGATTCCGGCTCCGCCGTGGGATTCTCAAGTGACTGGAAATAAGCGGCCACGGAAAGCTGAATCTTCTCGACCATCTTTTCGCCGATTCCCGGAATTTCAGTGAGCTGTTCGGGCGTCATGTCGGCAAGTTTTTCGATGGTGGTGACGCCGTGTGTCTCGATGCGTTCGATGGTCTTTGGTCCTACGCCCTTCAGTTCGGACAGAGGAGTGCCCGGCGCGGTGAGTGCGGCCATTTGCGCTTCAATTTCCTGGCGCTTTTCTTCCTCGCTCTTGATGTCCACGTTCCAGCCAATCAGTTTGCTGGCCAGACGAACGTTTTGCCCCTTCTTGCCGATGGCGAGAGAAAGCTGCGTGTCCTCGACAATTATTTCGAGATGCCGCGTTTCAGGATCGATAATTTGAACACGCGTGACTTTGGCAGGAGAAAGCGCTTTTTGCGCGAACGTGACAGTGTCTTCGGAATACGGGATGATGTCGATTTTTTCGCCGCGCAGCTCGCGAATGATCGATTGCACGCGCATGCCCTTCATTCCCACGCATGCGCCTACCGGGTCAACATCCTTATCGCG
>JAOAPW010000096.1 GCA_025463105.1 Candidatus Acidiferrum typicum
CCGGCCCTCGCAGCTGGAGATGGCCGAGCTGGTGGAAAGCGCTTTCCGCAATAAGCGGCACGCCATTGTCGAGGCCGGAACAGGCACGGGCAAAACATTGGCGTATCTGATTCCCGCGATCCGCAGCGGACGTACCGTGGTGATCTCGACGGCAACGAAATCCTTACAGGAACAACTTTTCGAGAAAGACATTCCGTTTCTGCAAAAACATTTCGCGCCGAATTTGAAAGTGGCGGTGATGAAGGGCCGCGGAAATTTCCTGTGCCGCGAAAAAGTGTATCGCATGGCCGACCAGCCGATGCTCAAGGGCCTTGATGAGCTGGACTGGTTTCACCAAATCCGCGATTGGGAAAAAGTGACGGACACGGGCGACCGCGCGCAACTCAATTTTCTGCCCGACGATTCGGATTTGTGGCAGCGCCTCGACGCGCGGCGCGACGCCTGCTCTGGACAGAAATGCCCGGAATTTGGCCGCTGTTTCATTACCGCGATGCACCAGCGCGCAGCCGAAGCCGACCTGATCATCGTGAATCACCATTTATTTTTCGCCGATTTGGCGTTGAAGCAGGATGACTTTGGCAGCGTCCTGCCGGAGTACGGCGCAGTCATCTTCGATGAAGCGCACGAAATCGAAGACGTGGCCAGCGACTATTTCGGGCGCCAGGTTTCAAATTATCGCTTCGATGAACTCGCGCGCGATGCCGAGGTTGCCGTGCGCGTGACGCGGACCGGAGGTGCAGCGCTCTTAAAACGCATTGTGCGGATGCGCGAGCGTGCGCGGGCATTTTTTGAAGCGTTTCCGGCGCGCGAGGGTCGCTTCCCATTCGACGAGACGCAGCGCGCCGGATTCCTGGAACAGAATCGCGAAGCATATGACTCCCTGATCAACGCGCTAAAAAGTCTGGAAGCGGAAATTGCTTCGCTGCCGGCCAAGCCCGAGGAGTTGCTGAACATCGCGCGGCGCTCGATGGAACTGCGCGCGGAGCTGAACTTTCTCTTCGAATCAAGCGAAGGCAACTTCGTCTACTGGTTCGAACGCCGCGCCAAGGGCGTTTTCGTCGCCGCCACGCCGATCGACGTAAGCTCGCTGTTGCGCGAGCGGCTGTTCGAACAGTTCGAAACGATCGTGCTGACTTCCGCGACACTCGCGGTCGGAGGGCGATTTGATTTCCTGAAGCAGCGCCTGGGGGTAAGTCTGGCCAGCGAACGCGTGCTGGAATCGGAATTCGATTTCGCGGCGCAGGCATTGCTATACATTCCCGCCACGCTTCCCGATGTGCGCGATCCTTCTTTTCCCGAACGCGCGGCGCAGGAAATTATCCGGCTGCTGGAAATTTCGCACGGGCGGGCGTTCTGTTTATTTACGAGCTACAGCCAGATGAAGGACCTCTACGAGCGCGTGCGCACTCGCGTGCGGTTTCCGTTGCTGATTCAAGGTTCCGCGCCGCGAACGGCGCTGCTTGAAAAATTCCGCAACACGGATGGCGCGGTGTTGTTTGCCACATCGAGTTTTTGGCAGGGCGTCGACGTGCGCGGCGAGCAGCTTTCCTGCGTGATCGTGGACCGGCTGCCCTTCGCCGTGCCTTCCGACCCGATCGTGGCGGCGCGCGTCCGCGCTTTGCAGGAGGACGGTCGCAACGCCTTCGCGGAATATCAGGTGCCCGAGGCTGTCCTGGCATTGAAGCAGGGATTCGGACGGCTTATTCGTTCGCGCACAGACCGTGGCGTGTTGACTATTCTCGATAACCGTATCCAGCGCATGCAATATGGTAAAATCTTTATGGAATCGCTTCCGGCGTACGCGACCACCAGGGACATCGCCGCAGTTGAACGGTTCATGCAGAAACCAAAGTAGAAGTTTTCTGTGATCTTAATTCCAGGCAGGCTCCAAGTGGAGCCCGCACCCTTTCCTAAAAAGGAAACCGATGTTTCAAGTTACCGTCGACGAGACTTTTTCCTCCGGGCACGCCCTGCGCGGGTACAAGGGGAAGTGCGAGAACGTGCATGGCCATAATTATAAGGTGCGAGTCACGCTGGAAGGCCCGCAACTGGATTCCACCGGCTTGCTTTACGATTTCACGCATTTAAAGCGCGTGATCCGCGAAATCGTCGGCGGCGTGGACCATAAATTTCTGAACGATCAGGCGCCATTCGACGTCATCAATCCATCCGCCGAAAATCTCGCGAAGTATTTTTACGATGAAACCACGCGGCAGATGAACGCCATGCCTGAAGGGGCGCAGATCACGAGCATCACGATCTGGGAGACGGACACGACTTCGGCGACTTACCGACCTTAGGTGCTAAGACGCGGGCTCTCGGGAGCGCCATTCTCCTGAATGGCGTTTTGCGAGTCGCCAATCGCGAGATTGGCGTTCCCGGGAGCGAAGCGCAGGCCGCCTGGAAAGCGACGTGGGATTTACTTTGGCTAAAACCCGATTATGAACCGCTCTTTCCTGATCATTATTATCCCCGCGATCGCCGTGGCGCTCGGCTACTTTTTCGTGCTCCGGTGGCTCGGCTATGAGCTCGAGCCATTCCGTTTTGTGATGGCTGGTTTCATGGCCGTCGCAGCCGTTATTTTTGTTCAGTGGTATCAGCGCCGCAAGGCGAGCCGGTCAAAACAATGATCGTCACTGAAATTTTCCGGTCCATTC
>JAOAPW010000133.1 GCA_025463105.1 Candidatus Acidiferrum typicum
CGCCGTGTTGAAGCGGCGCAAGCAGCACTCACGACGGCCCAGGCCAGCCTGTCAAATCCCAGCATTCGTGAGTCGCAAGTCGCGGTGGTTCGAAGGCAGATCGCGCAGCAGGGCGCCGAAGTCGCCAGCGCCGCGGCGCAGACGCAGCAGGCTCGTGCACAGCTTGCGGAAGCGGAAGCAAATCGCCAGGACCTGATCGTGAGGGCGCCATTCTCGGGAACAGTTGTGACGCGCGCGGCCGAACCGGGCGAGGTGGTAACCGCGGGAACCGCCGTCATCACGCTGCTGGATTTAACTAAAGTTTATCTGCGCGGCTTTGTGCCGGAAGGCCAGGTCGGCAAAGTGAAAGTAGGGCAGGCGGCGCGTATCTATCTTGACTCAAATCCGCAGCAGCCAGTCGATGCGTATGTTTCCAGGATCGATCCACAGGCAACATTCACTCCTGAAAATACTTACTTCCGTGATGACCGCGTCAAGCAAGTCGTTGGCCTCAAACTGCAATTGAAAGGCGCCTTCGGATTCGCCAAGCCTGGCATGCCTGCCGACGGCGAAATTCTTGTTAGTGGAAATAGTTGGCCGAAAGTCAGTCACAAATGATCGCAGCGAGTCCAGGTCGAGCAGTTGAGGATCATCAGGACAGCGCGGAGAAGCGGGCGATCGATGTGCGCGGCCTGGCGAAGCGCTATGGCGCGCTGGAAGCCATTCGCGGAATCTCATTTGATGTTCATCGCAGTGAAATATTTGGCTTGATAGGACCGGATGGAGCGGGGAAGACCTCAACTTTTCAGATTCTTGCGGGCGTGATGGAGGCAACCTCGGGGAGTGCCAACATTTTCGGTCGACCGGCACGAGAGATGCGGTCGCAAGCCGGTTATCTCACTCAGACATTCAGTTTATACCTCGATCTGACCGTTGCGGAAAACATTCGCTATAGCGGCGACCTGCGGCACATTCCGCCGAACGAAATCGCGGAGCGCGCGCAAAAATATTTACGAATGTTTGATATGGATCGCTTCAAGGACCGCCTCGCGGGACAGTTAAGCGGCGGGATGAAGCAAAAACTGGCGCTGGTTTGCGCGCTTGTTCCGCAACCTCACGTTTTGCTGCTCGATGAACCAACCACGGGTGTCGACCCTGTGTCCCGTCGAGAATTTTGGGACGTGCTTGCTCATTTGGCGGCGGAGGGCCTGACGATCCTTGTGGCGACTCCTTACCTGGACGAGGCCGAGAGATGTCACCGAATTGCGCTGATGTATCAGGGCGAAATTCATCAGATAGGGACGCCCGCGGAACTGCGAGCGAGCCTGGGCGCGAAGCGGCTCGAATTACGAACCGCGGACCTCAGAAAGACAGAAAGTTTGCTCTCTGAGGAAGCCGGGCCGGATAAAGAAATCATCGACGTCCAGCGTTTTGGCGACCGGCTTGACTTGCTGGTGCGCGATCCGGACGAAGACCGGCAAATGGTTGCCGAAAAACTGCGGAGCGCGGGCGTGCCGGTCGACGAGATTCGTGTTGACGAAGCGACTCTCGAAAACACATTTGTGGCCAAGTTGCGCGCTCTAGGACAGAAAGCAGCGGCAGTCGAATTTCCGTCGCGGCATGACCACAGCAACCTCCACGGACAAGTCGCTATTGGCGCGACAGACCTGGTTAAAGAGTTTGGAGCATTTACCGCCGTCAAAAATGTCAGCCTTCAGATTCGCAACGGCGAAGTTTTTGGCCTGCTTGGAGCAAATGGCGCCGGCAAGACAACGACGATCAAGATGCTCTGCGGATTGCTGGATCCGACGCGCGGAAGAATTGAATTAGCGGGCACACAAGGAAACCTTAGATCGGAGGGTGTGCGCCAGCGCATCGGTTACATGTCTCAGAAATTTTCGTTGTATGACGACATGACAATTCGCGAAAACCTGGAATTCTTTTCCGGCGTCTACGGCGTCCCTGAACACGAGCGCGAAGAAAAAATTCGCTGGGTGCTTTCGTTCTCAGGCCTGCAGGATAAGCAGAACCAGATCACGGGCAGCCTTCCGGGAGGCTGGAAACAGCGCGTAGCATTCGGCGCCGCCATCATGCATGAACCCGACATTCTTTTTCTGGATGAACCAACTTCCGGTGTTGATCCTCTCGCGCGACGCGCATTCTGGACAATGATCAATCGGCTAGCCGACTCCGGCGCGGCCATTCTGGTAACAACTCATTATCTCGAGGAAGCCGAGCAGTGCAATCGCCTGGGAATGATGGTCGCGGGAGAACTCGTCGCCGAAGGCACGCCCACGGGAATCAAAGCGCGGCAATCCGGACACCTGCTCGAATTTATTGTCGACCAGCCGCAGCGCGCCGCCGACCTGCTGAAAAGCAATACGGAACGCTGGCGTGTCTCCCTGTTCGGAGAACGTCTCCACGTGATCACGGAAGAATCTCCGGCCAGCGCCATAGACCAAACCAAAAAGCGGCTCGCGGAGAATGGACTCCGGGTAATCAGCGCCCGGGAAGACCGCTTCTCGCTCGAAGACGTGTTTATCGCCATCGTTGAGCAGGCGCGGCAACAGGGCAAGGTCGTCACGGAAGATTGAAGAAAGGTTCGTATGAGGCGTATCGTCGCGCAGACGCGAAAAGAGTTGACGCAAATCGTTCGCGATTGGCGCACGCTGGCGCTCGCACTGATTCTTCCGAACGTCCTGCTCCTGCTGATGAGCACGGCCATCTCGCTCACCGTGAACGAACTTCCGATCGTCGTGCAGGATTTTGATGATTCGTCGGCCTCGCATGATTTCATCGACGCCATCCGCGCTTCCATTACATTGCATGTAGTCTCGTGGCCGGTAAACAAGTCCCCCGAGCAAGCGCTAGCGTCCAATGCGGCGCGCGCTGTGCTGATCATTCCGTCTCACTTTGGTCGCGATATCGCGCGCGGCGTGAATGCACCTGTCCAACTCCTTGTCGACGCCTCTGACGCGAACACGGCTAAATTAACTTCCGGATACGCCACCCAGATTACGGCCGCGTATAACCGGCAGACAGCTGGAGCAATGCAAGCCGGACTCGTCCAAACCGCTATTCGGCTCTGGTACAATCCCGGACTTTCCTCGAAAAAATTCTACGGCCCGGGAGTATTCGTGCTGGGCCTTTCGATGTTCCCGCCACTGCTGGCCGCGCTGGCCATGGCAAAAGAGGGCGAGCAAAAAACAATTCTGCAGGTTTATGTCTCCAGTATTTCCGCGCATGAATTCCTGTTGGGGAAAATCATTGCGTTTATGGTAGTGGCCCTGGCGGAGTGCCTCGTGATGTGTTTGCTCCTGTTCACCTATTTCGGCCTGAGCTTTGCGGGTGACCCGACGCCTTTTTTGATTGCCACTATTCTTTATGCTTTTTGCGTGGCTTCCTTTGGAACGATGGTTGGAGCGACGATCCCGAACCAGGCCGCGTCCATGCAGGCGGTCGCTCTCGGCGGATTCCTCCTGGTATTTTTGCTCTCAGGTCTGATGTTCCCGATCGAAAACATTCCTGCCGGGTTGCGCTGGATATCGAATTTTATCTGGGGCCGCTATTACATTGAGATTGTTCGCGACGCGCTCCTCCAAGGTGGCGGCTGGCCCGCGGTCTGGTACAAGGTCCTGATTGTCGGACTGATCGGAACCATCTTCTACGGGATTGCCTGGCGCGGCATGAGAAAGATGCAAGTGAAGGTCTAACCATGAAAAGGCTAATTCAATTTCTTTTCAATTATCGGCTTCTCGCGTTGATCAAAAAAGAGTTCAACCAGATTCGTCGGGACCGCCGCCTGGCGATTTCCCTCATATTGCCGCCCGTCGTGCAGCTGACGCTGTTTGGATTTGCACTGAGCGCCAATGTAACCAACGTGCGTCTCGGCGTAGTCGATGATAGCCACTCACCCGAGAGCCGGGAGCTGATTGCCACGTTGACCGAAAGCAGAAGTTTTCGCCTGGCAGGCTACTACTTCTCGGTGAACGAACTTGGAGACGCTGTCAGTCGAGGCACTGTCGACGCGGGGGTTGTTGTCCCTTACGATTATGCGAAGGACCTGGCGCGCGACCGCCCTACAACTGTCCAATTTCTGCTGAACGCCATGAACGCGAATACGGCCACAATCAGCCGGGCCTATGCGGAAGGCGTAATTCAAAGTTACAACAGCGGGCTTCGCGGTAAGGGAAGTAGTTCTCGTGTTGAGACCGTCGCGGGGATGAATCTCGCGCGCCGCGGTCAAGTGCAACTCCAGCCCGCGTTCCTTTACAACCCGGGCCTCGTTGATTCGTGGTTCATCGTGACCGGGGTATTTGGTTTGCTGCTGATCCTGAACAGTTCGCTTGTTTCATCCGCGGCCATGGTTCGCGAAAGGGAAGCGGGAACGATCGAGCAATTGCTGATGTCCCCCGCGTCCACCTCGGAGATTATCATCGCCAAGATCACGCCGTTGTTTATCCTCTTGTGCATGATGATGCTGGTGGCTATCGCCGTTCTTAAACTCGCCTTCGGCGTTCCGTTCCATGGAAGTGTGGCGTTTCTACTATTTGGTGGCGCGCTGTGTATTTTGTCGGGCATCAGTATTGGCACCGTGATCGCCACGTTCAGTAAGTCCGCGCAACAGGCGCAACTTACAAGTTTTTTCGTTAACCCGCCGCTGTCCTCTTTGTCTGGAGCGCTCAATCCGGTGGAAGCCATGCCTAAATGGTTGCAGCCTGTCACCGTGCTGAACCCGATTCACCACTTCGCGACGATCGTTCGTGGTAGTACGCTCAAGGGCAGCGGATTCATGGATCTTTGGCCCAATTTTCTGGGCTTGCTCATTTTCACCGCCATATTGGTGTCGCTGAGCGTCTGGCGATTCCGAAAACAGCTCAGTTAGAGATGAGGGAACCTACGATGAACGACAGCAAAACTAAAAACGCGCCAATTTTCCTGATCCGCCGTTTTGCCGCGACGATTTGCCTGATCACATTCGCAGTTGCAACTCGTGGATTCGCTCAGGGTCCCTCTGCCCCCCGGTCGAACCAGTCGCAGGGTACGCAGACGACTCCGCTCCCTCTCTCCGGTCGTAACGCCCAGAACGGATCAGTGATCGCGGTCGAGTCGCCGATCGCC
>JAOAPW010000452.1 GCA_025463105.1 Candidatus Acidiferrum typicum
GGTCCTTGTCGAACTCGGAGAGCGTGCCGATCTTCACGAATTGACCCCTGAGGAAATCAATTCATTGGCGCTTCCGGTATCGGATGAAGTTGGCAGTGACGAGGACACTCAAACAGATTTGCATGAGGATTGGGACGAAGACGAAGCGGTCAGCAAAGTCTGGAATGGAGAACAAGAAGATTTCGCGGATAGCCTGATCGCTTGTTTTCGCGAAAATGGCATCGCTTCCCGCAAGATCGCCGAAGGGAGCGGCTGGCGCCTCGTAGTTCGCCCCGAACAGGAAGCCCGCGCCAAAGAAATTGTTCGCGAAGTAGTGGAAGCGCGCCCTCCCGAATAGGCCACTGAGCCGCGCGCATTGGTTTCGTGTTTCCTTTCCCTCCTTTACTTCCTATACTTCCTCGACATCCTGAAATCGGAGGCGCGATGACGCTCGACGCGATTCGGACAGTGGCTGTGCTAGGCGCGGGAACAATGGGCAACGGAATCGCGCACGTCTTCGCGCGCAGCGACTACAACGTGATTTTGCGCGATGTCGAGACGCGCTTCCTGGATTCCGCTGTCTCAACGATTTCAAAAAATCTCGATCGCGAAGTGAAGAAAGGCAAAATTCCAGAGGGGGACAAATCGAGAGTCCTCGGCCGGATTTACACTACTACCGACATGTCTGAAATCGCGCGCGCCGATTTTGCCGTCGAAGCCGTGCCCGAGCGTCTGGAACTGAAACTTTCTGTCCTGCGCGAGGCGGACAAACTGCTGCCTCCCGAAGCGATTCTGGCGTCCAACACATCGTCAATATCAATAACGATGCTGGCCGCCGCGACTAGCCGCCCCGACCGCTTCGTGGGCATGCATTTTATGAACCCTGTTCCGGTGATGGCATTAATCGAAGTAATTCGCGCACTGCAGACCAGCGAGGATACATTTCACACCACGATGGCGCTGTGCGAGAGGCTTGAAAAAAAGCCCGTCGCCGTAAACGACGCGCCCGGCTTCGTCTCCAATCGCGTCTTGATGCCCATGATCAACGAGGCAGCTTTCACAGTGATGGAAGGCGTCGCCACAGCCGAATCTGTCGACGCCATCATGAAAATGGGCATGAATCATCCGATGGGCCCGCTCGAGCTTGCCGATCTCATTGGCCTGGACACCTGCGTAAATATTCTCGAAGTGCTTTACAGTGGCTTCGGCGACTCAAAATATCGCGCGTGCCCGCTATTGCGGAAGATGGTCGCAGCGGGATGGCTCGGCAGAAAATCCGGGAGGGGATTTTACAACTATCCCGGCTAGGATTAAGCTCGTCCGATTATTATTGGAGCACTGAGTTGACGGATCTCAATCCACAAGCAAAACAAATGGCCGATGAGTCCATGGTGCGCAACCTCGCCGCACAAGCGCAGGCCATTTGGCCGCAGGAGGTTGAATTCATTCGCCGCTATGCGCTGCCGCCCGAAGCCCGGATACTCGATGCCGGTTGCGGAACGGGTGAGATAACGTCGCGCCTTGCGAAACTGTTTCCACGATCCCTCGTGCTCGGAGTCGACATCATCGACGCCCATCTGGACCTGGCGCGATCGCGCCATGCGGATCTGGTTCCCCGGCTGTCATTCGAACACCAAAGTGTGTTCGAGCTGAAAGCAGCCGACCGCAGTTTTGATCTCACGGTTTGCCGGCACCTGCTACACTCGGTCCCTCACGCCGACCGCGTGATTGCCGAACTGGTGCGGGTTACGCGCCGAGGGGGCTACCTGCACCTCATTCCAGAGGATTACGGGATGCTTCACTTTCAGCGAGGCCGGCTTGATCCGAGGGATTTTTGGCATACTGTGGCGACAAGTTTCGCCGCAGGGACCGGCACCGATCTATTTATCGGGCGCAACACCTTCGGAATTCTAGCCGCGATGAATCTGGAGGGCATCAAGGTTGACTATGTTGTGGTCGATACAATTCGTGTCCCGCGAGAGACGTTTGCATCTATCATCGAAGCGTGGCGCGACGGATATGCCGAATCAATTGGTCAATTAACGCCTTTCACGAGCGAATCGGCTGTGGAATATTTCAATCAGATGCTCGATAATATTCGCGATCCGCTCAAATATGCGGTGTGGATGGTTCCGGTAGTGAGCGCGCGAGTACCTCAATCCGGGGTAGCGTGAGCGAGCGGCAATGGCATCCCAGGGGAATTGGCTCATATAATTTGCTAAAAATACTATTTGCTTTTTATTCGCCTTATGGTATCTTGCCTACCGCGATGAATCTGCGCTGCGCACGGCTACTTTGTAGTAAACTCTTTCGCGTCCCCATCGCAGTCACGAAACGTGACAACTTAGCCTTCGAGGTGAATCTATGACGGATGAAAAATCAAAAATGTTGGAAGCGGCGATTTCGCAGATTGAGAAGCAGCACGGCAAGGGCGCGATCATGCGCCTGGGAAACCGCGACGTGCTGGTTCCGGTCAGCGTGATCCCGACGGGGGCGCTTTCCATCGACGCGGCTCTGGGCGTGGGCGGCGTGCCGCGCGGACGCGTAATCGAAATTTATGGCCCGGAATCGGGCGGCAAGACAACGTTAACGCTGCACATCATCGCTGAGGCGCAGAAGATGGGCGGGCAGGCGGCTTTTATCGATGCCGAGCATGCGCTGGACCCGATTTACGCGCGCAAACTGGGCGTGGACGTGGATAACCTGCTGGTGTCGCAGCCGGATAACGGCGAGCAGGCGCTCGAAATTGCCGAGACGCTGATCCGTTCGAACGGCGTGGATATCATTGTGGTGGACTCGGTGGCTGCGCTCGTGCCCCGTGCCGAACTCGAAGGCGACATGGGCGATCCGCAGATGGGCTTGCAGGCGCGCCTGATGTCGCAGGCGCTGCGAAAACTGACGGCCATTGTTTCAAAGTCGCACACCTGCCTGATCTTCATCAACCAGATCCGCGAAAAAATCGGTGTGATGTTCGGCAACCCCGAAACCACTACAGGCGGGCGCGCACTGAAATTTTATTCCTCGATTCGCCTCGATATTCGGCGCATTCAGTCCATCAAGGAAGGCGATCGCGTCATCGGTTCGCGCACCCGCGCCAAAGTTGTGAAGAACAAGGTCGCCGCGCCGTTCCGCGAAGCTGAATTCGACATCCTCTATGGCGAAGGCGTTTCCCGCGAAGGCGATTTAATCGATCTTGGCGTGGACCAGGGCGTCCTGGAAAAATCCGGCACCTGGATTTCCTTTGGCGGCGAGCGGTTGGGCCAGGGGCGTGATAATGCGCGCCTGTTTTTGAAGGAACATACCGACGTCCGAAACAAGCTCGAGGGCGCACTGCGCAAAAAGATGGGCATTCCCATCCCGAACGTTGGCAACGGCTCAGCTCCTGCGGCGCAGGCGGAAAAGACTGCTGCTCAACCTGCGGCTCATCCCGCCGCTCAGGCTGCCGCCGCCGGGGCTGTGGCTGGAAAGCCTCGCCCTGCGGGCGCAAAGTAACTGCGTTTCCGGGCGGGCGTTCTATCGATGAGCGCGTAGTAGCTGTGGGCAAACTGGGTTCGAGCACTTTTGTAACACTGGCTTCAGCCTGTGTGCTTTTGACTTTTGCACTTCGATAAGCGCGGCAAAAATCAAAAACACACAGGCTGAAGCCTGTGCTGCGCAAACCGGCGCCCCCGGATCAGGCCTTCATGTCGTGGAACCTCCTTGTAAAATAGATTGCAAGCACGGTTGTTTCTTCTTGAACCACGCCCTCCCCTGCGATACAGTCCCGCCCTCAGTTGTTTCGCGCGTATAAGGTGTGTTTTCAGGCCAGTACGAAAGTACTGGTGAATGGCCCCTTGCGTGGTAGGAAGAGTAGTGCTGATTAGCTATTGCGCTAACGAGCTAAGGTTACCTACAATCATTACCTTATCTCAAGGCGCGCTCAGGGAGCGCGGACGCGGTCCAGAACGGGATTAAAATTTAATGACACGACGACCCGGCCACTTTCGAATTCTTGCAACTATTCTCTGTGCACTCATTATTGGAAATTTTCCTGTTCAAGCAGCGGCGCGTCCTCGAGCTGCTCGCACCGTTCGACACGCGCGTGCGGCGATAAGGCACAGCGGCATCTCGCGCTTTGGCGTCCCCACTTTTGCTGATTCCTCGAAGGACGACGTCATTGCATACGATGACCCGGTCGTTCGCCAGGCGGCGGTCGAGGCGCTGGGCCGGTACAACGGCTCTGTTGTCGCCATCGACCCTTCCACCGGCAGGTTGCTTTCGGTCGTCAATCAGAAACTCGCATTTTCAGCCGGCTTCATTCCATGCTCTACGATCAAGCCGGTAATTGCAGTCGCCGCTTTGCAGGAAGGCGTAGTTACACGCGACACCATGATTCGCGTGGCCCCGCGCAAGTATTTGAATCTCACCGAAGCGCTCGCTCATTCCAACAATGCTTTCTTTGAGGAACTTGGCCGGCGCATGGGATTCGACACGGTTTCACACTATGGCCGGCTGCTGGGTCTTGGCGAACTTGCCGGATACCAGATTTCAGAAGAACATCCCGGCGGATTTCCTTCCGAGCCTCCCAGGAACGGCGGAGTGGCGCGGATGTCCAGTTTTGGCGAAGGAATTCAGATGACGCCCCTGCAACTGGGAGCACTGGTATCGAGTTTCGCCAACGGCGGCACCCTTTATTACCTGCAATATCCGCGAAGCGCCGAGGAACGCTTGAATTTTGCGCCGCGTATCAAGCGGTCACTCAACATTGAATCCTTGTTGCCGGAAGTTCGTGACGGCATGCTGGCGGCAGTGCTCTACGGAACCGGGCGGCTCAGCTATATCTCCGATGATGAGCAAGCCCTGGGTAAGACCGGAACATGCTCGGATTCCGCATC
>JAOAPW010000195.1 GCA_025463105.1 Candidatus Acidiferrum typicum
GAACTGCTTTCGCCTTGGTGGCGTCAAAGCTGGCAACTTTTCCGCCAAACACCGGGCAGCGCGCCACGACTGCGTAGAGCATTCCCGGCCGCCGTACATCAATTCCGAATTCAGCGCGTCCATTTACTTTGTCCGGCGTGTCCAGCCGCTTGGTGGATTTACCGATCACACGAAATTGCGCCGGATCTTTGAGCGGCACGTCGGCTGGCACCGGAAGCTTTGCCGCGGCTTCTGCCAGGCTGCCATAGGTGAGTTTGCGCTTTGTCGGTACGTGCAGAACCACGCTATTTTCCGCGCGGCAAGCTGTCTTTTCGACGCCCCAATTTTGCGCCGCCGCTTCGAGAAGCATTTCGCGCGCCGCCGCGCCGGCCTTGCACATAGGATCCCACGACGAGCGAACACTGGAACTACCGCCCGTCCCTTGCATGCCGAACGCAGGATTAAAATATTCCTTCGCGGCGGGAGCAAATTCGGTGCGAATTTTTTTCCAATCGCACTCGAGTTCTTCGGCCGCGATCATGCAAAGAGCCGTCTGGATTCCCTGGCCCATTTCCGATTTGTCGATCATGATCGTGACGCTGTCATCGGTGCCGATTCGCATCCAGGCATTGAGTACCGCCGGAGATGCAGTGCCCGCTGGCGATGCTGCGAGCGCTTCAAATCGTCCGGGGAGATAAAATCCAATCACCAGGCCCGTCGCCCCTGCGACTCCCGTCTTCAGGAAATTGCGGCGATCGATGGCAGTACTGCCGGCGCTCATGCCCCGCCCCCAATTCCCACGGTTTCCGCTGTAAGTTCCTGTTCGAGGCTCCCATGCGTGCCGAGATTCGCCGCCTTCGAGGGAGCGCCCTGCAATTGCGCGGCGCGATGAACGGCCTGGCGAATCCGCTGATACGTACCGCAACGGCAGATGTTTCCCTTCATTGCGTCATCAATATCCGTATCGCTCGGCTGCGCCTTGGTTGCCAGAAGCGCGGCGGCAGACATGATTTGTCCCGACTGGCAATAGCCGCACTGCGGCACATCAATTTCAATCCACGCCTTCTGGACAGGGTGGCTGCGGTCGGGCGAGAGTCCCTCAATGGTGGTAATTTTTTTTCCGGCGACGCTCGAAATCGGCGTGATGCAGGAACGCGAGGCTGCGCCTTCGATGTGAACCGTACAGGCGCCGCACAAAGCCATGCCGCATCCGAATTTCGTCCCCGTCATTCCAAGCGTGTCGCGCAGAACCCAAAGCAACGGCATATTGGGATTGACGTCTACGGTCTGAGGTTTTCCATTCAATGTGAATTGAATTGCCATAGGAGGTCTCCTCGAAAATAACGCAGTTAGCTACATGCTACCAGAGTCGCGCGAAAAAGTGCATTTTACTGCGGGTTTGGGTGGTGGGCCACAAGATAGATTACACTTAGGGGGAGCAGTTACCGAACCTATGCTGGAAGCGGCAAAAAGTCTACTCCTGGTTCTCAGTGCGCTCTTCCCCATCGTGGACCCGCTCGGAGGGAGCCCGTTCTTTCTGGCGCTGACCAGCGAGTACGTTCCGGAAGCGCGAAAAACATTGTCATGGCGCATTGCCATGAACAGTTTTTTCTTGCTGGTTGGGTCATATTTTGTTGGGACCTACATTCTCGCCTTTTTTGGGATTTCGCTGCCGGTGGTGCAGCTCGGCGGAGGGCTGATCGTCATCGCGACGGGATGGACGCTGCTGAAGCAGCGAGACGATGAAAAACATGACGCACAGAAAACCGTGCAGCCGCATGACACATTCCGCCACGCCTTCTATCCCTTGACGATGCCACTGACAGTTGGCCCTGGATCAATCTCCGTGGCGGTCACGCTGGGCGCGAACGCGGCACACAGTCGCGCCCTTCATCCTTTGACTATTCTGGCTGCTCTGATTGGATGCGTGTTGATCGCACTCAGCATTTTTCTGTGCTATGGATTTGCTGACCGGTTGGCGCGAATCCTGGGAGCCACGGCGATGACGGTGATCACGCAACTCTCGTCGTTTCTCCTGGTTTGTATCGGTGTGCAGATTGCCTGGAACGGGATCAAGGCGTTGCTGGAGTCGGTGACGCTGCATATTGGCTGACCAGCGGGAAGAAGCGATCAGGGCCTTCGTGGGAAATTGGAAGTTGCATTTGGAGCTTGCCGATTCCAGACCTCCCGTCTATCAACATGTCGGCGATCCTGAACCCGTGCGGATCGCGTACTCGGAAATTATGTTGTCGATTTAGCCGTCAAATTCACATAATTTCCGAGTTGCCGACAAACCACCCGCAATGTGGTAGTGCCAGCCAATGCCGGGGATGAGTGCAATCACGCGAAGTTATTTCCGAAGAAAATCCTGAATTTGTTCCATGGTGCGTTCTGGCTCTTCTATGAAGGGAAAATGTCCGCTCTTTTCGAACATGACGAATTTCGCTTGTGGGGCATAACGTTTAAACTCCAGTGAAAAGCGCGGCATCGCAGCTCGGTCGAATCGCCCCGCCAAAATCAGCACTGGCATATGGAGGTCGGAAAGCCGCCTTCGAAAATCGAGTCGCCCTATGTCGCCTCCGACTAGAATGTCAGCATCTTCGCCCGCTATTGAACAATACACGTCGACGCTTTGGGGGTCTTCGATATTTTGCATCAACTTGTTTCCGGATGT
Organism: Candidatus Acidiferrum typicum; assembly: GCA_025463105.1. GTDB lineage: Bacteria > Acidobacteriota > Terriglobia > Acidiferrales > UBA7541 > Palsa-360. Next base: position 2,654 of record JAOAPW010000195.1, read on the forward strand.
CGCATCGTAGAAGCCAAGCAAAAGCATCACGGGTACCTGGTTTTCTGCGTCTTGGTACTCCTGGTGAAAACTGGGCACCCCTTGATCGCGCAGCGCCGCAAGCTTTTCCCAAACCTCGGGAAACTGACTGCGAATCTGCGCATTCCAGCTGTCATTGTTTGCCTGCCACATCTCTGCGCTGAAAAGTGTGTTCGCAAGGATCAGCCTGTGAACCGAGTCGGGAAACCGAAGCGCATAGGCCTGGGCTACCATCCCCCCGTAGGAGTGACCGAACACATTGATTTTCCCCAGCCCTAGCGCCCGGCGAAGACCTTCCACGTCTTCCACGTCGCGATTAAACGTGTATTCGACTCGATTTTTTGCCCGGTCTGACTTGCCTCGCCCAAAGGAGTCGAAATAGATCACCCGAAACGAATTAGCTAGCGAGGAAAAATGAGGGTGGAAATAACTGTGTGAGAAGCCCGGGCCTCCGGCAATTAGTAACAGTGGCTCACCGTTGCCCTCGCTCTCATACCATAGTTTGGCACCGTTAACCTTCACGTAGTCGCCATGTGGATGGGCAACGGGGAGGGCAGCAGTAGGTTGTCCGCAAGGAACCGCCAGCAGCACGCCCAGAAGACAGCCCAGGATCGGCACATTGCCTATGACCAAAAGACATTTTCTGCGCGGCATCTGTTCATCCTCCCTGTCACCGGAAAATCGCGAACGGCCGAGTGTAGGCTTCGCCGATTCTAGCGGCGTATCTCACGGGAATCCAATCAATTACCATGTCCCTTTGATAGATTGCGGCCAATTGTGATTGGATCACGGGGCACTCGGAGACAATGTACCTTGTCGTATTTGGCCCCTCCCTCCACCCCGGTCCGGGCAAGGCTCCTCACCTCGAACAAGTTGTAACATCAGAAGAACCTTGTCTCGGAAGCAGAAGGTGGCATCCGAAACTTCCGCCTGACAAATCGGAGCCAAAGATAATTTCCGAGTTGCCGGCCACTCGCTCGGAACTTCCTCTTGCGCTTCCCGCAAATTGATCGGGTTCACTGTAATCTCTTTCTACTCGCCGTTAGCCGCCGTTGCTGATTGATTCTCGACGCCACGCAACAATGCCGGGGTGTTGGGGGTGGTCATTGCGGTGTGGATGGCACTAGGCAGCTGCCCCTTATCGGCTGATGGCGAGGATGACCGGCACGGTCACTACAAGCGACAGAGTTGAAAGGAGCAGGGCCGACGCAGATTCAGCTTCCATCGCTTTGTACTTGGCGGCAAGCAGAACAACGATCGTCGCGAGTGGAAAGCTGCAACATACGAGCGCCTCACGCGCGAATGGACTTTGTACATGAAGCAGATGGAGCAGAGCGAATAGGACGGCCGTCTGCACGGTGATGCGACCGAGCGTGCCTAAGAGTACTGTTTTCGACAGATGGAAAGCATGCGCCGCAAGAGTCAGTCCAACGGTAAAAACGGCTACACCGGATGTCGCCGAGCCAATCATTTCGAAAGAGCTCGATACTTCTTTCGGGATGCGAAGGCCCACCAGCACAACAGCAATGCCCAATACGGGACCCCAAAGAAGCGGGGACTGCAATCCGGATTTGAGCCCGGACAGCACCTGCGCTCGATGGGAAGACGATTCCGCGGTGGCGGCCCCGGTCCCTGAACTCTCCGTCTCGAGAAGGACAATGGCCGTCGGCACAACGAGGTTTATGGCCAAAGCAACAAGCCCCACGGTGCCCGCGCTGGTATCGCCGAGCAAAGGTTGGAGCACCGCGATACCGAAAACCGGAGTGGCTGATGTCGCGAGCATGAGGGCAAAGATGATCGAAGCGGCTCCTTGCAAGGTCTTCAACCTTCGCAAGAGAAACCATGCGACCAGGAACAAGCCAACATGGGCGAGAATCAGCGCCAGAACAAGGCGGCCCTGCTTCAGGAGTAGCTCTCTCGGAATCTCCGTCATGCCTACGAATAAAGACGCGGGTAGGGCGAACCCAAGCGCGAGCTTGCTCAACCCCGCGGCCTGGTCCGCATCGAACTGATTGCGCCTGCCGGCGAGATA
>JAOAPW010000202.1 GCA_025463105.1 Candidatus Acidiferrum typicum
GGCTTGTAAGCCCATTTCTGGCCGCCGGTTGTTGCGTCCAAAGCGAAGACGTCATCATGTCCGTCGGTAATGAACACCGTGCCGCCCACTTCAATGGGCGAGGTTTCGAGTTCGGCCTGAGGGTCAAGCACGCCAGTGTTAAACACCCAGGCAACGCGCAGCTTGCCGGCGTTTGAAGAATTGATCTGGTCTGCATTTTGGAATCGCGAGTTTGCTAAATCGTGGCCGTAACGAGGCCATTCAACATTCTTCTTTTCCGCAGGTGCGGCCAACACCGCAAAATAGACTGCGGCGCCTAAAGAAAACACAGCCGCGACGGCAAACAACAGCAACTTTCGGGGCGCCACTGTCTGCCGACGCCCGATCTGGATCTTCTTCTTTGAGAATTCGAGAGTGCTTGGGCTCGTCCCATTCCATTGATCACTGGGGACACGCTTCTCGTTCATAAATCACCTCGTATGCTTAGACTTCTTTGGTTATCGAAATAAAAGTTGGACGCAAACGGCAGAGTCTCTGCCGTTTGCGGTCGCTCAGGGCTGGACGATCGAACTGTAAGTCCCCTGATCTTATTCTTCGTCGCCGTCTTGTTCGGCGATGATCGGGGTCAGTGTGCCGAAGAGGCCGTCCATCTCGTTGTTGGGGCCGGCGCTGAACCACAGAGTGGTCGAGGAACCGGCGGCGCCGTTGTTGCCGAAGGTTAAGGACCAAATACCGTCGATGAACACCCGGGAGTCGTCAGGCCGGAGGACGAAGCCGATGAATTTCTTGCTGAAGCCGTTGAAGGCGGCAATCCATCCGCTGCGGAAATTGCCGACGAGGATGGTGTTGCTGAACTCGCCAAAGTCGCGTGGAGTCCAGACGACTCCCCAGGGGGCATCGAACCAGGAGCCCTGCTCAAGGCGGCCCTGAAACTCGCCTTTGGTGCTGAAGATATCGACGAAACCGAGGCCGGCGCCACCGACGGGATCGTGGCGGGGACCATCCTGCTTAGCGTAAGTGACGAACACGCTACCGCCGATGTTCTGGATATTGAAGGGCGCGAAGCCAACGGGAATAGTGTCGTCGTCGAAGGCGTTTTCGCCGAGACGTACGCGCTGGAAATTCGTGTCGTAGACTTCGACCTTGGCATCGCGGAAATTGGCGACGTAGAGGAATCTTTTGCCATTGATCTCACCGGAAGTCATTCCCTTGTAGACCGCACCGTTGGACGACCCGTTATCAGAGTTGTCTACTTCAAGAACGGCGTTTGGTGATGGAGGATTGCCGCCTTGGAGGAGGTTCACAGCGGGATTCCAGCCGGAGATAGTGCCGTCTTCGGTGGCGAAGATGAAGATGGCGGGTTGGCCGGCGGGTTTCCCTTTGTTCAAGAAGAAGTCGGTGGGGCTGCCGTTGTAGACGATCCCAGTAGGAGTGGATGGCGTGCCGGCAGCGGCGAATCCGGGGGGCGGGACAACGACGAAGTTGCTGGTGCTGCCGTTGGCTTCGACGAAGATGTCGACGGGGTTTCCGTTGCCGTCGTCCAGAGTGGACGTACCGGAATTGTTATTGGCGATCCACCACGGACTGCCAGCTGCGCCGCTGGGCTGGACGGTGGGGGAGCGGGTGATTCCCCAGCAATTTTTCAGGTTGGGGTCGGTGTGGGCGGCCATACCCGGTAGGTCGGAGATGAGATTCGTTTGGTTGTAGTGTTGCGCGTGCGTGAGGTTGGGAACCGCGAATGTTGCAAGCGCAACGGCAGCAAACAGCTTGGTACACTTTAAGAAACATTGCATGATGTATTACCTCCGGAGCCAATTTTCAATCGACCAGGTAAATACTAGAGATCGACATAAGTTGACAACTGTGAAGGCCGTCAGAAGCTTCCTTTTCTCTTGTCCTTACGAAATCTTGGGCCGTCCATGAAACGTAGCGAATAGTCTTCCACTCACGGTGGCAAACGATCTGCGCGCTTCAAGTTGAGAATGGGCGGTTTAACACAGGATGATTACGCATCGATATGATCACTCGCGAAATGCAAGACAAAGCCTGGGGCCCATTGACGGATCCCAGATTAGCTGTCAAGCCGCGTCGTGGTAGTTGTGATTGCGCCCTCAGTCACTGCGGCGAGCCTGGTCCGCCTCCTCCGCTAGCAGCATAAGCGCTTGCACGATGCCGGTATTCTTGTTTGTCTTTGGGTCGATGAAGAGCCCGTCGTTAGCGAAGGCCATCACCGAGGCAACTGCGCCCGAGTTTCGTGTCGATGTAGGCCGAATGATCGCAACCGGCCCCAAATCCTGGTTCAGGAAGTGACACGGCTCCGGCATGATCAGGTTGGCTTGCAACGTATCCCCGTTAAGAGATTCCGGATTGGTCTCCCCTTTGGCCATGCTGAGAACCGTAAACGTAACAGTCGAGCCGGTCGAACCTGTGAACCCATTATCCGTGTCGGTTATGGCCAACGCGTTGCCCGCCTTATCCTGCCAAGTTTGGAAGTGCATGGTCTCGCTCGGGCCGATGCTCAGCAAAACTCGCAGGACTTCGGAATTGCTCACCTGCTGAGCCAGTGTTGGATAGAGGCTGGTGCCACCTTGCTCGATGAATGCAAAGTGAAACCCAGCGGTGAAAGCGATTGCCTGCAGGTGAGTCGAAATGCTTGAAGGTGGATTGCTGGGATTGCTGCCGGCCGTATCATCGTTGGTTCTCGGAATCGCCGTGTGCTGCCCGACATTCAAGCTGGGCACGGCCTGAACAAACGGTGCGCCGGGATCAAAGTCAGGATTGGTGATGCTGCGGTACCGGGACCAAAAGCTCGTGTCGACAGTGAGTTGCGTCAGGTTTGTCAGTCGTACGGCGGTTTTATCCGCTCCATCCGCCTGACTGCTGGGCAAAAACTTGAATGGACTTAGATCGAAGGGATCTGCGCCCTTCGATTTCAAGTAATTCGCCAGAAATCTCTCGTGGCTGATTTCGTCATCCGTGTTGTCGTGAATGTATTGCGGCATGTCGCCGTCGAGAATCGTCAGGGCAGCCGTGTAGGCTGGGTTCCCTGCCATGCCCGGACCCGACACTTCGTTGTCTTGCGTCCCTCCAAGTTCCGAGTACTGCAGCCACAGATCGGCCTCTACTGTCTCTAACGCCTGCAGGAATCTCAAAATCGCAATGTCTCCTTTCGTGATCGGGGACTTATCGTCGTCGTTCCGCTCAAAAGAAGACGAACTCCCGGGCAATACCGCGGCGCCTATACCTGCTGCGCCCGCTGCTATCATTCCATTCCTAAGAAACATGCGGCGATTAGCAGGTCTCCTGAGATCAGTTCCGGATTGCTTCATGACTTTCTCCTTTGCAAAAAAATCGAGTTCGCTTTTGCACTTCGCGGTTTCCGTGAGCTGAGTTGGCTAAAGTTTTGCGTTAGGGTTTGTTCGTAACTGGACTAATAGAGCAGCGGGAAATCGAATCGCGCGGATGCTGTCGCCTCAACGGGGTTCGGCCGGCTGGTCAAGTACTGAGGGTCCCAAATGGAAAAACGTCCAATTTCTGACGCGTTGCTTTACTCCAAACTCCTCGGTCGGACACCTAATCGGATTGGACCACAAGATATGGCAAGCACGTTCTCTTCCAAGAATCGATTTTCCTGAGACGTCGTGACTATCTTCGTCCTGCTGAAGGGAATAGCCAGAGTGGGTTTGCTTGTTGAGTTGACTCGCTACGACCGCAAGCCGGGCGAGGCGCGTCGGTCTTTCGACAGTAGTCCGACAGTATTTCTTCAATGACTCGGAGTGTAGTGAACTTGTCGGTTCGGTCGGCGTGGTGGTGGGCCAACAGATCGAGGGACAGGCGCTGTAAGATATGCAGCCAAGTTCCGGCATTTTAAATTCAGATCTCTCTGTGTAGAGTAGGCTCGGTTAACATGTACTTCTGACGTCACTTCCTCAGCTTTTATTCACGTTTTATTCGTTTTCCGCTGCGCTTTGCCACAGTTGATACTGTGTCTGTACTGCGTTTTCCTAACTCAGCATGATCGGCCATCGGAATTAACTCCATCTAACAACGAAGCGCGCTTCGCCGAATGGCTGGCCGGTTTCCCAGATCGCCGTTTCCGGACTGCGATCTCCAGGTTACTAATGGGATGGTCCGCAGCTTTGTAGTTGTCCTTGTATGAAAGGCTTGCGGAGGAGGCATCTATTCGTAATGGACATCCCGGGAGAAGGGCTACTCGTTCGCATCGAGTACAAATGGATTTTGGACGTTCAGGAGCAAGCCGGGATTCCGATTGGACGAATTCTCAGCAGCTGTATTTTTGCTTGCGGGGAAGCCACGAGGCTAGGTTCATTCTGATGGCGGACAACGGCGCGGTCTTATTTTTGAGTCTGGGGTTGAGACGGATCATCTTCGGCCTGGTTAAGAGTCGCGTCGATTACTCCGGTAAACGCTAGAAGGTGGTGCTGAAATGTGGAAATGTCCGTCGCAAGCGCCACGTCAATGCCCAGGACTTGTCTTGCATAACCCAGCGACTTTTGGGCGTCGCTGCTTGCGCCGGCGGCAGGACTCATCAAATTCTGGTCCAGCGTATCCAGATTGCGAGCTAATTCGTTCAAGTCGATGAGGAGGAACAGGTCGACTTTCAGCGTCTGTTTCTTTGATAGCTTTTGGATTTCTTCGCGAGCATTATCGAGCGTTTCCAGGCACCGGTTGTAACTTCTCTCCAGCTCGTCACTGTCCTGAAGACCAAGACTCAGTGATTTCACATCCATCTTTTTCAATTGTCCTTGCGAACGAAGTACGTCCGTATTCAATCGTTTTAGAAAGATGGAGAATTCACTGTCGCTCATCAGACGGAGAGCGGGATGATCCTGCCCAGTGGCGAATTGAACGTTGTTGTGTGGAAAAGCAGGAATCGCAGTCAGGAACATGACCGCCGTGACAATAAGCTTGCGAATCATCTGCCATGCCTCCCAATTCCGGTTAATCGATTGCCGGCCCGTTCAAGAACCACCAGCTTCCACGCTGTGCGTGACGGCTGGCCCCACGGTATTAGGGAGCAAACCACCTGCCATCCGCCCAGTCCGAGGTCATATGTTCAACGAGATGGTGAAGTCCTTGCAATCATTAAACTTAGAGGCGGAATTTGGATGTGCTACAGACTTCGTCAGCAAGGGATAGTACTTGCCATACAGGCCTAAACGCCAAAAAGTGTTACAGGAGGGCGCCGAAGATTGTCAGAGGGGCGTCTCTCGCCTCTAGTATTGTTTATGTTGGTACCCACTGTCCCTTTTCAGCGTATTATTTCACCCGGTTCACACATTGTTTATCGGGTAACGAGGTTTCGAAAATCAGATGACAAAAATTCTTGCACATTGGGTATTGAGCGCGCTCTGCATCCTGGTTGTTGCACGATTTGTGCCAGGATTTTTTGTGAGAGGTTTCGGCACTGCGCTTATCGCTGCCGTCGTCATCGGACTTGTCAACGGCACGATAGGCGTGTTTCTGAAGTTCGTTACCTTGCCTCTTACCATCCTCACGTTTGGCCTGTTCTGGTTCCTGATTAATGCGCTGATGCTGAAGCTTGCCGCGTTATTCGTCCCCGGCTTCGAAGTACGCGGCCTATGGCCCGCTTTCTGGGGAGGATTAATTCTCAGCCTTCTGAACATGGCCGTGCGTCAGGTTCTAGCGAATTCCCTGAACTAACGCAGCAGTTCCGCATAAAAGGGATACCGGAAGTGATTTGTGTACATTCGTGCGTATCGCCACATCGCAGACATAAAAAAAACCGCTCGGAATGAGCGGTTTTTTATTTTTTGTGTGCGGAGAAAAGTTGCTGCCGATTTCTAAAGGCTACCCTCAATAAACGAGCGCAGATTTCGCGATCGTGACGGATGGCGCAACTTGCGCAGGGCTTTCGCCTCAATCTGACGGATTCGTTCGCGGGTGACTGCGAACGAGTGGCCCACTTCCTCGAGAGTGTGTTCGGAGCCATCTTCCAGACCAAAGCGCATCTTGATCACTTTTTCCTCGCGCGGCGTCAGCGTCTTTAACAGCGATGCTGTCTGTTCCTGAAGACTGATGCTGATGGCGGCATCCGAGGGCGACACGGAGGACTTGTCTTCGATGAATTCGCCGAGGTGCGAATCTTCCTCTTCGCCAATGGGAGTCTCCAGCGAAATGGGCTGCTGCGCGATCTGCCGGGTCTTTCGCACCTTGTCGGTGGGAACGCCCAGGCGCTTGGCGATTTCATCGGCATTCGGTTCGCGGCCAAGTTCCTGCACGAGTTGCCGGCTGGTGCGGAGTTGCTTGTTGATGGTCTCGATCATGTGCACAGGGACGCGGATGGTACGAGCCTGGTCCGCAATTGCGCGCGTTACGGCCTGGCGAATCCACCACGTCGCATACGTTGAGAATTTATAGCCGCGCCGCCATTCGAATTTGTCCGCTCCTTTCATCAGGCCGATATTGCCTTCCTGAATCAGGTCAAGAAATTGCAGACCGCGGTTGGTATATTTTTTCGCGATGGAAACAACCAGGCGAAGATTGGCCTCAACCATTTCCTTTTTGGCCTGATCCGCTTCGGCTTCTCCCCGGAGCACGACCTGCAGCATTCGTTTCAGGTCGGTCAGTCCGGTTTCGCTGGAAACTTCAATTTCGCGCAATTCGGCGCGGCAGGCGCGCAATTCCTTGCGAGCTTCGGCGGCATGATCGCCCTTGGAAGCCTCGGCACGCCGTTCCAGTTTGACCGCTTCACGTTCGAGCGCTTGCACGCGCTCAACCGTATTGCGAATCTTCCCGATCAGCCGCTTCTTCTCGAGCGCATGAAATTCGATCGATCGCACGAGTTGCGACATTTCCACTCGTGTTCGCGCCAGTCGATTCCTGTTCCGCAAGTAAAGCTTTTTCTTCGCCTTGGGAGTTTGTTCGAACTGGGCCACCTGCTTGCGCGAGGCGGCATAAAGCTGTTCGATCTTCCCGATGATTCGAAGAACCTCGCGAGTCTTATTTTCGGTTTCCTCGTCGGTCAGCTCTTCCTGGTCAAACTGAATAATTTTCTTGACCGATAAAGTGCCATTGCGAAGCTCTTCTCCGACGTTGATCAATTCCTTTAGTACGATGGGTGAGCGGGAGATGGACTTCAGGACTACAAGGTGTCCGCGCTCCATACGCTTGGCGATGGCCACCTCATCCTGCCGCTTCAGCAAAGGTACCGAACCCATTTCCCGAAGGTAGAGTCGAACCGGGTCGTTGTTCTTGTCGAGCATCCCTGGCGTAAGGTCGAGCTCACCCTCTTCCGCAACGGCCGCTTTCTCGTTCCAATCTCCCGTCGGAGACTCGGTGACAATGGGGTCTACGGTGGCGCGAGCTGCCTTGGCGGCAGCCAGATCCTCATAAAGGCTGATCCCGATGCGCTCAAAAGTGGACAGCAAATCGTCAATCTCTTCAGTCGAATGCAATTCGGCGGGCAGAACCTGTTCTACTTCTTCAGAGAGCAGGTATCCGCGCTCTTTACCCACACTTATAAGGTGGCGCACTTGTTCATGCATTTCTTCGGTTGTCAGTGACAAGTATTTCTCCCCTTGGCTTAGCGGATTGGTACCCTTGTGGGTGCTCTTATATGCCGTAAAACTGATCGCGGACCGTGAAAATTCGACTCCTAAAAATCGGACTCCTACATTTTATTAGATACAGCTTGGGGGCGTTTGGTCACACGCCGTTATGAAAATTGCCACTTTACCCTGTCTTTGCAGAGAGATAGGTACCAGTACGATTACCATCTGGCCCATCCGCCCCTTATTTGAAAAGCTATATGCTTTGACGTAGCGAAGACAAAATAGTCACAGCAAACGGGTTATACCGAATCCCCCCAAAACCTGTGCCGGACAGTTCGAACGCACACGATCGAATTACAGTATCTCATGATTTTTGCTTTGCCTGCGAAAAAAGAACACCGTCTCGTTACATTTTCGAACACCGCTCAGGAGGTGTGGGCCTCGCTCCGAGCCGAGCGTTGACATTGCGAATCGGTATCACCCATGATGTTCCCCATCCTCCACGGGAGCCGCCCTTGCTGCCCGGAAAGGTTGCGCCATGGCCTCTGCCGCAAACGTGGTTGTGCTCGTCGGAAGTCTTCGCAAGGAGTCCTTGAATCGCAAAATCGCCAACGCGCTGATCGCGCTAAATGCCGCACCTCTGAAGTTCGAGTTCGCGCTCGGACACTTGCCGTTATACAACCAGGATCTCGACGGAGAAAATCCGCCATCGCCATGGGTTACTTTTCGCCAGCAAATCTAAAGTGCCGATGCGGTTCTTTTCGTCACTCCTGAGTACAACCGCTCCGTCCCCGGCGCTCTGAAAAACGCATTGGATGTCGCGTCCCGCCCTTACGGGAAAAGCACGTGGGACGGCAAACCGGTGGCGGTGATTAGCGTTTCACCCGGGGTAATCGGAGCATTCGGAGCCAATCAACACTTGCGCCAATCCTTCGTGTTCTTGAACATGCCAGCGATGCAGCAGCCGGAAGCATACATCGGCGGAGCGGCCAATCTCTTTGATGCGGAAGGAAGACTGAACAACGAGAGCACGCGCGACTTTCTTTCGAAGTTTGTGCAGTCATTCGCCGCCTGGATCAAAGCGAATCGAAAGAATTAATCGCGTGATGCTGTGCGGCCGCATATTGTTTGCCGCGTCATAAAAACAGGCATATACTCCCCGCATCTTTCCGCCTGGAGGTTGAGATGACCAAGAAAAAGTTTATCTTGCCGGGTGTGTTGGCCGTAGCACTTGCGCTTTTTAACATTGAGCCAGCCGCCGCGCAGGGCGGTGGAGGTACACAGGGTGACGCCGCCATGCCGCCGCAGTTGCCGCTGCGCCTGGTCGATAATTTTTTCCATTATCCTTCCACCTACGTGATGGGCGAAGTAATCGGCGTGGCCGTCAATGCGAAGGGGCACGTTTTCCTTCTCAACCGTGGCTACCACCCGTTGCTTGAGTTTGACCCTGAAGGCAAATTCTTACGCTCGATGGGCGAAGGATCGGCCTTGTTCGAAGGCGCCCACAGCATTCGATTCGATCCGCAAGACAACATGTGGTACATCGACGCGTCGTCAAATATGGTCATCAAGTTCGACCTCGATGGTCGCACGCAAGAGGTGCTTGGAATGCGCCCGGAGCCCTGGACGTGGCTGACGCACGTGATCGAGCACGCCGTCCCCAATAAAGCTGCGTTTTATCAGCCCACTGATGTGACCTGGGGCGCGGATGGCAGCGTCTACATTTCCGATGGCTACGGAAATTCGCGCGTGGCCAAGTTCAATAAAGAAGGAAACTTTGTGAAAGCGTGGGGAGAACGTGGCACGGGGAAAGGTGAATTCAGCACGCCGCACAGCATCGTCATCGACAAAAACCAGACTCTCTACGTCGCCGACCGCGGGAACAGCCGCATCCAGGTATTTGACACGGACGGCAATTTCAAGGAGGTTTGGAACAACTTGCCGGGGCCGCCATGGTCGTTCTGCATTACTCCGGGACCGACGCAAGTGATTTACGTTGGCAGCGTTGGAAAAATCTACAAGCTCGATCTGACCGGAAAAGTTTTAGGCACGTTTGGACACTAC